>CANQQN010000193.1 GCA_947625995.1 uncultured Lachnospiraceae bacterium | reverse complement strand
CAAGGGTTCGAGCCCCTTTGCTTCCATTATGATTTAACACCGACTTTACAGCAATTCCATTTCTTCACTGTAAACTCGGTGTTTTCTATTTTAAAATACAGCGTGCTTCACAAAAGCCTGCCCGCCGCAATACCAACGCTCTGCCTTTTATAAGATAGCACAAGTCCATAGGAAGCACAAGCGGGAATCTTTCAGATTTTGAGAACAGCGTTTTACACCGATTTTTATACTCCTTACCAGACTTATCGCCGAGGTGGAAAAATGAAAAGCCTTCTAAAAATGTCCGGTCATCATGGCAAAAAACACAAAAAACATCTGCATACCGTTCTGCTCTTCCTTTGCGTTGCCGTTTTGTGCACAGGCGCAGAGATGTACATGGATCACAGTCCGTTCGGTCTTTTTACTTGGATCACACAGAAGGCTGAAGTTTTCTGGCAGAATGTACTGGATGCTTCCCAACCGGAAGGTTCCTATGCGGACGATCTTTCCGCCCTTCCGGATTACAACGGTTCCCCCTATGTGATCATCAATAATAATGTCCCCTACTTTAAAGACGAGGAACTGACCACAGAACCATTTGAAACTTATCATTCTCTGGATATTTTGGGAAGATGCGGCCCTGCCTATGCATGTGTCGGCAGAGAACTGATGCCCACGGATAAACGAGAATCCATCTCTGAGGTAAAGCCAAGCGGCTGGCATTCCGCCAAATATGACTTCATCGACCAGGAATTTCTGTACAACCGCTGCCATCTCATCGGTTTCCAGCTTACCGGTGAAAACGCCAACGAAGAAAACCTGATCACTGGCACAAGATATCTCAATGTGGAAGGAATGCTTCCTTTTGAAAACAAAGTGGCAGAGTACATCAGGAAAACCGGCAATCACGTTCTTTATCGGGTGACGCCCATCTTCGAGGGCGGGAACCTGTTGGCAAGCGGCGTACTGATGGAGGCCCAATCCGTGGAAGACAACGGATATGGAGTCATGTTCAATGTTTACATCTACAATGTACAGCCCGGTGTGGAGATCGATTACGGAACCGGAGAAAGCTGGCCGGATGAAAACAGAGAAGCAAGGAACGCTGCGGCAATTGGATTATATGAAACCATCGTTTAAGATTCACGATATCACACTACAATGATCTGTCTTGCAAAGGGAGGCACCGCTATGAGAAAGCTTTCAAAAAGTTCCATTTTTTTCGCTATTATTCTGACTTTCACTATAATTGTCGGCAATCGTGACCTTCTTACACAGCGTTGCGTAACCGCTGCGTCCCTTATGTATGGCGATGCCGACAATGATACTGCAATCACCGCAAACGACGCTCTATGTGTTCTGAAATCTGTTGTTGGACTTATCACACCGGACAATGCTTTGAAGCAAGTCATGGACGTGGACGGCGACAACCGCATTACCGCAGGCGACGCCCTGTGCATCCTAAAATATGTTGTAGGACTTGTGAATCATTTTGATGCGGAAATGGCGGTCCCCACTGAGACCGTTTCCAGTGCACCACCTTCCAACTCTCCTGAACCTACTGCAGAATCTTCTATGGAGCCGCCGGGAAGCCCGGAACCATCCGCAAAACCTGCTCTAACAGAGGGGCCAGTGGAGAGCTTGGAGCCAACTGCCGTTCCCACCATCGCTCCGACTGTTGCGCCAACGACTGCCCCCACAACCGCTCCGACAATTACTCCCACTGTTACTCCCACGACTGCTCCGACTGTTGCGCCAACGACTGCTCCCACAACTGCTCCCACGACTGCTCCGACTGTTGCGCCTACAGATGCGCCTTATGTGGAAGATTTGTTCCTCTGTCCTAGGTGTGGCTCCTATATGGAGTTCAAGGAATCTTTATGGTCACCATCGTCCAAATACTTATATACTTTCAGCTTCCAGTGCAATGTCTGCAACAGGGAGATCAAGAAGGAAAGGCCGGCAAACGCATGTCCTGATTGCGCGTCTCCCGGTAAGATCATTTGGAAATCGTGGGAACTGGCCGAGGGGCAGCGTAGCTTCAAGGAGGAGCATTACCATAACCATTACTTCTGCGGCGGCTGCGGAATGGATTTTGGCAAGGATGACGGGGCTGCTGGCGATCATATTGCATGGGCAGACTTTTATGCTCCTTGCGGAAATTATACCCTCTCTCCTGCGGCATTCTATGATGAAAATACAGGTATTTGGTGGGACTACAAATATTCCCTTGAATTCCATGCATACTGGGATGATACGATCAATGGCTTCAATTACGGCCGCAGGTATCCCGATCATGTTCATTACGAATGTACCAAATGCGGCCAGAGATGGTAAAACCAAAAAGGGGTACTGGGATAGCTTCTTTTGCTTTCCAGTACCCGGATCTGTCAAAACCGATTGCTTCAACAACACTTTCTTTAGTTTTGACGCTCACAATAATATTGTTTTCTGTTTTGCAGTTACTTCTTAACAATCAGATCTTACTTGAAGTCTATAACAAGATTACGACCAAGACCATCGGCGATTGCCTGAAGCGTTGTTACCGTCGGGCTGCAGGCGCCTCTTTCTATTCTGCTTATATTTGACTGCCTCAGTCCGCTGCGTCTGGCAAGCTCTTTCTGAGTGATACCCTGTTCAAGCCTTGCCGCGATCAGGGCACGAGCAAGTTCAAACTCACCGCTTGTTGCCTGATGCTCTTTAGCAAATTCAGGATCCTTCATTTGTTTTTCAATATATTTTTTAAGATCACTCATCCTTATGCCTCCTCTCGTAATCCTTCTTATACTTCCGGGCAATTACTATCTCTGATTCCGGCGTTTTTCTTGTCTTTTTTACAAATCCATTTGTTACGACAATTTTATTGTTTACAAAAAAGAAGTAAAAAATCCGGGAAATATCATTTGCAAACTGAATCCGCAGTTCAAAGATTCCTTCACCTATAGGCTTTGAATAAGGTTCCCTGAGTGCATTCCCAAATTCCTCTAAGATCAACAGGCTGTTCAGCGCCTTATTTCTCATCTTTACATTCAATCTGTCAAGGAATTTTTCCACCGGTGCTGTCCCATCTTTCAATCGGTAAAATTCGATCTCAAACACTTCCTGTTTCTCCCTTCTTAGTATTATAATATTCCTTTTTTGATATATTGTCAATATGCAAAAGAAATAATGTGCATTTTGAATCACGCGGTTTTCAAGGTGCTTTTTATATGAAATGCATTTCTGCAATCCATTCAAAAAAATACGTTTTAGACTTGACTTTTAATAGTTAGTCTCTCACTCATATGGCTTTTCAGAAGTCAAAAGAGAAAACAGCATTGACTGACTTCTAAAATCTCACTCATCAATCTTTACCAAACTGTAAGTGCGGCTTCCCAAACCAATCTCCTCGGCGTGTTCCAGCGTATGAAGTCCGTTTTGCCGCTCCACACGCTGCTGCAGGCTCTCGCTGCCCTCGGCGGCAAAGCACAGGTCTATGGATGCCTGATCAATGGCAACCGGGTCGGTGGAAGCAAGGATTCCAATGTCGTGGATGTCCGGCTCGGCGGGATTGCCGTCACAGTCGCAGTCGATGGAGATATTATTCAAGACGTTGATGTAGATGATCCGCTCTCC
>CANQQN010000192.1 GCA_947625995.1 uncultured Lachnospiraceae bacterium | reverse complement strand
ATGCTGCTGATATCCTTGGCGTTGCCGGGAACGGAGCGGAAGCGGATCAGGCTGAACGCGCCCATTACCGCCACGCCGGTGCCGATGTTGCCATTGACCAGCATGATCACCATCTGTACGATGGCCGGAAGCATGGCAAGGGTCACCACGAAGCTTTTATTGCAGGTATTCCGGTAGGTGTACACAAGGGCTACCAGAATGCCCAGAAGCAAAGATACCAGCGTGCAGATCAAGAAAGAAAACACATCAAAGGATGCGGCGGTTTCGGTTGTGGAGAATAGTTGATCAAGCATAGGAAAGCTCCTTTCTGGGATTGGGGATATATTCTGTTACAGGGGTTTCGTAAGGGGAGCGGCCGGTCTGCGTCTTCAGGTAGGCTTCCCCGTATTTGGAAAAAGAAACCGGATAGACGTCCAGATCATCCAAAACGTGGGAGAGCCACAGGGGCATGGCGCCGGGAACCTTGATCTCCATCAGGTACTGCCCTTCTGAAAACAGGTTTTTGCAGGGGGATTCCTTTTCCAGAAACAGGTCTGTCTCCCGCCAGCGGATATGGGAATCAAAGGTGATCCGAAGGGAAGGGTCGTCTTTTGCAAACAGCGCCAGACGGTCGTAGGAGATGTACATCTTCGGTTCGATCCCCTGATAAAAATGAAGCGTCCAGTCAATTTCGCGGGTGATCTGGGACGGAAGAGGGGCGGGTCTGCGTTCATATAAGTAGGCCACCGCGTCCCGGTAAGCCATCTCGATCCGGCGCTTGTAAACGACGCCTTCAAATTTCTTTTTCAGTTCGATAAATACCGGATCTTCCGGGCGGGGAAGACGGTAGCTTCTCAGCCGCAGCTTTTCTTTGTACGCCGGCTTTTCCAAAGACTGGCGGATCATCAGATGGCTTGCGGTGTCAAAATAAATATTGAATATGCGGTTTTCCCCATGTTCGTCCTCTTGAAAGTCTTCCGAGAGCAGATGATACAGACAGGTAATCTGTTCTCGGTCTAACAGATATTTTTTTTCATATCTGCGGAAGTTGGATTGATATTCTTCCATAAAAATCTCCTTCCGGAACGTTTGCGCGACGGAGCGATGAAAACTGCGGATGCAGTTTCTCATCTGCCATCAATGGGATTTGGGAACGCTCCAATCCCGGTATAAAAAATCAGCCCATCAGCGTGATTTTTTACACTAACGATCCTTTCTATCAGGCAGTATAGGAGAGAAACCTTAAAAGAACTTAAAAAATAAAAATATTTTAAATAAAAAAAATCCGCTGTGAAATGACAGGTCTCACAGCGGATAAAAAGGTTTTTCAAAAAATTGCCCGGAAGCTGATGACATCCTCCGCTTCCCGCACAGCGGAGATCTTTCCTTTATGGGCCTGCACAATGGCCCGGGCAATGGAAAGGCCGATGCCATAGCCGCCGGTTTCTCTGGAGCGGGAATTTTCCGCCCGGTAAAAGCGGTCAAAGAGCCGGTTCAGATCCCCGTCGGGCAGTGTGGTACAGGTATTTTGCACCGACAGCAGGATGTTTTTTCCTTTGGCTTTCAGCGACAACCGGATGTTTCCATTTTCTGAGGAATACTTCAGGGCGTTGTCGCAGAGAATGGTCACAAGCTGGCGGATCTGGGATTCGTCCCCACGGAAGGACAGATCAGGGTCGATATCCGCAAAAAAGGTTTTGTTTGCGGTTTTTGCAGGCGTTTCAAAAGGGGCGGCCGCCTCTGCCACAGCCCTGCTGATGGAAAAGGTCTCCCATTGGGGCTGATAGGACTCTTCGTCCATTCTGGAAAGAGCCAGCATGTCTTTTATAAGGCCGTTCAGCCGTTTTGTCTGGCCGCGGATGCTTTCCGTCCATTCATTTTTGCCGGAGGTGAGTTCCAGCACATCCGTGTTCGCGGAAATAATGGCGAGGGGCGTCTTCAGTTCGTGGCCCGCGTCGGTGATAAACTGTTTCTGCTTTTCCATGCTTTCGATCACCGGCCTGATGGCGCGTCTGGAAAATATAAATACAAGGATAAACACCACAAGCACACTGAGCAGGGAGATGGCCGCGGACACCGCCAGAAAAGAGAGGGCTGTGGAAAGCTCCGTGCTGCAGTCTACGAAGACGATCACCGAGCCGGAGGGGGTCTCTCTGGTCAGATATTTATAGAAGCCGGTATAGCCCCTGTCCTTGCTTTTGGCCAACGCGCCGGCGGCGTACTCTTTTGCCTCTGCGGAGGAGACGGCGGCAATGTGGCTGGTGTCAATCTGGGAGATCTGGCCGTCGCTGTCTGTGCGGACAATAAAATACCGGGTCTTAAAGGGTGTTTCCTCGGATATTCCGGGAGAAAGCTTTCGCCTGTTGTCTCTCGGCTCTCCCAAAGACAAAGGCTTGTCGTCGCCCTGCAGTTCTCCCTCCTGCGGCATGGCGTTGCCGGGTATGGTCTGTTCCTCTTCGTCCCGACGATGGGGCATATCAGGAAACTTACCGTCGTTTTCAGACAGAAGATCCAGAATATCATCCACATGGCCGTTCATCTGTACGAGATTGATCACGTTGATGGCGCCGATCACCAGCACCATGACGGCCAGCAGGGAGAGGGTAGCGATCAACACGAATTTTCGCTGTAGCTTTTTGATCATGGTATGTTCAACGCTCCTTTGCAGAGTCTTCCAGAGAGTAACCTACGCCCCGGGTGGCCCGGATCTCTACGGAGGAGCCAAGGCCGGCAAGCTTTTTTCTGAGGTTGGAAATATAAACCCACACCACGCTGATATCCGCTTCCGTGTCATACCCCCAGATCCGGGACATAAACTGTTCGGCGGAGATCAGATTCCCCGGATGCTCCATGAGCATCTCCATCATCTGAAACTCTTTATTTCCCAGACGGAGGCTGCCGCGGGGTGCAGACAGGGCGAACGTGCTCCGGTCCAGTGTGGTATCCCCGAAGCAGAGCGTATTGGGAAGAAATTCGCTTTTGCGGCGCGTGATGGCCCGCAGCCTTGCCAGAAGCTCTCCCATGTCGAAAGGCTTTGGCAGGTAGTCGTCCGCCCCGGCGTCCAGCCCCGTGATCCGGTCTTCAATCTCTGCCTTTGCGGTGAGCAGCAGGACAGGGGTGGCGATATGTTCCTTGCGCAGTCTTGTCAGCACTTGGATGCCGTCCATTTTTGGCATCATGATATCTAAAATAATGGCGTCGTAATTTTCCGCCAGTCCGTAGTCCAGCGCGTCGGCGCCGTCATACACGGCGTCCACGGAATAGTTGTGGTGTTTTAAAATGGCGCATAAGGCGTTGGAAAGCTCTTTTTCGTCTTCCGCAAGCAATAATCTCATGATCGTATTCCTTTCCTGTATCGGGAAACCGGCCGTGCATGGATAAAGGCCGATGGCCCTGTGCCGTGAATTCCCGCTCTCCTGTGTGGAGACTGGCTTCTGGAATAAACTATAGAAGAAATCCCGGAAATTTTCAAGTCTCGTCGACAGTTTACAGGAGAAACCTTAAAATAACCTAAAAAGGAGATCCCTCTTTGGCGAAAGAGGCGGGGAGATTCCGTCGGCGTTGTTGACACTGGTTATGGATTTATACTATAATCCCATCTTTGACACTTGATAAGAAGCAAAGTGGCCATAAATCCCGTGTTCACAGGCTTTATGACCACTTTT
>CANQQN010000191.1 GCA_947625995.1 uncultured Lachnospiraceae bacterium | reverse complement strand
CCCTTTTCCGCCGCGTCCACATCCCATGTCGCCGTCTGCAGTTCCTTGTGGACAGGTTGCTTGTGCACATCGAAAATGCGCACCTTTCCCGCAGTGATCTCCACGATCTCATCCTGCTCGATAAGATAGTAATCCTTTGTATATTTCAGAATGGCGGTCACGTCCGAAGCAATAAAGTTTTCATCCTTGCCTACGCCAACAATCAACGGGCTTTCCTTGCGTACGGCAAAGATTCTGTCCGGAAAATCTCTGAACAAAATCCCGAATGCATAGGAACCCTCCGCCTCTTGGATCACATTGATGATCGTATCCAGCGGATCTCCCTCATAATAATAGTCCAGCAGCTTGGCAACGGTCTCTGTATCCGTTTCGCTCTCAAATTTATAGCCCTGATTATCCAGAAATGACTTCAGTTCCTGATAATTCTCAATGATCCCGTTGTGTACAACAGATACCCGCTTATTTCCGTGAGGATGAGAATTGATATCACTGGGCTCCCCGTGAGTCGCCCATCTGGTGTGGCCGATGCCACAATGTCCCTTGGGCTTATATCCCTGCTCCATCTTTGCGCTGAGATCCGCAAGGCGGCCCTTTGTCTTTTCTACCGTGATCTTGTTTTTTTCAAATACGGCTATCCCCGCAGAATCATATCCTCTGTATTCCAGCTTGGACAACCCATCTATCAAAACATCGGTGCAGTTCCTTTCACCGACATAACCAACGATTCCACACATAGTATACACTCCTAGTTTTGTTGTTATCTGCTACTATCATACATTTGGAGTGGGCTTTTGTCAATGAAAACTGTCTGCCATAAACCTGCCAATCTATTCATCCGCCATCTCGCAGGCCTGAAGCTTCGGCAGGGTTTCCAGATCGATACCCTCTGTATGGACGTCTCTGTCGGGGCAGATCTCCCCGTAAGTATCCGGATCATATTTCAGCAAAACCTGCCACAGGGTATCGTGAAAACAAGAGGCGATCTGCTCCCATTTCCGATGCCGGCTGACACTTTTTTCCAGCGTAAGAAGAAGCTCCCTGTTCTGTTTTTTTAATTTTCTGTTTTCTTCCAATACTCTGCGGGATTTTTTATTTTTCGTTTTCATCCTGCTGTTTCCTCTTTTCAAGATATTGCTCGGGGTCATATTTGAGCAGCGCCTGCCACAGAGCGTCATGAAAAAGACCCGCCACCGTTTTCCATTGCAGATAGATTTTATTCTCCAGTTCGATCTCCTTTTGCAGTCTTTTGTTTTCCTCTCTCAGCCGCTGATTTTCTTCCTCAATTTTTACAAGGCTGTTCATACACACGGCGCCTCTCTTTCCGACAGATTTCTCATTCAGACATCGTATCTGCCCAGCAGACGACGCTCCTCTTTTGTTTTCTCCAGAATATCTAACAGTTCTTTGTAATGCAGATTCACGATCTGCAGTTCTATGCTCAGGGATTCTCTGAAAAGTTCTATGACAGGCTTGATGATCTCATTTAGAAACCGAACCTCTGCCTTCATCTGCTCCTCAGCCGCCAAAATGCGTTCTTCGTAGGAGCCGTATATTTTTGAATTGACAGCTGACCAATAGACTGTTGCAAAGGTCAGATGTGAAATATTCTTTAGTTTGTCACAATTTTGCCCTTTTTCAGGCAGACGGCCCTCCCTTGCCATTCGGATCATGTTGTACATGCCCAGAATCTGGCGTGCCACAAGAAAACCGTCATAACTTTGAAAGAAACCGAAGTGCTCCCATTCATCTCGATTGAAAAAGGGAACCATCAGTTGGATCGCGTCGATAAACACGGGAGCCGAATCAAAAAAATAATAATTGTCCCGTACCATAAAAGTGTCTTTGATAGGATTGATCTTAAACACAAACCATTCCAGCATCTTCATTTCCATGCAGATGCATGTTTTTTGATCCTCAGAAAGCAGAAACGCGTGTATGGTGGCAAATGCATTTTTACTCTTTAAGGCCCGCAGAACCTTCTTGTATTCAATGGAGTATTTCCCCGGAAGGATGCCGAAAGGATTCTCCCGGAAATTGACAGAGCCGTTGCCAAGAAAATTAAATGCCATTGCATACGAAGAGGCAATATAGCGCAGATTCCGGATCACGCTTTTCCCGGAAGCAAACTCTTTCCTATGTACCGGGTCTATCTTTTGCAGCAGGTTTTTGTCCATATCACGCAGATAGTAGGTTTCCTGTTTGACGTTAATCTCCTTTTCTCTGAAAAAGTCCTCCTCCGTAATCTCCTCATCCTCAAGAAACCGCTTTTTGATGTGTTCCAGAACCCGTCCCCAAGCCCTATAATACATCGTTCTGCCCCTTTCCAAAAAACCTGTTGTCATTATAACACAAACAAAAGAGACAAACACTAAAAATCGTTCGCATGATTCGACGGTGTTCTCAAAAACCGGACAGCTTTTTCACTTTTCCTTACTGGGCTCCGGGCATTCACTGATTCATATTCGCAAGCTTTGCTGCCTGATCGGCCGCAATCAGGCTGTCAATGATCTCCTGAATATCTCCGTCCAAAATACTGTCAAGCCGATGCAGCGTCAGCTTGATCCTATGATCCGTCACCCGGCCTTGAGGAAAATTATAGGTACGTATCTTCTCCGAGCGGTCGCCGGTACCTACCTGACTTTTCCTTGCCTCCGCTTCCGCGTCATGCTTCTTTTCAAGCTCCATCTCATACAACCGGCTCCGAAGCACCTTCAACGCCTTATCTTTATTTTTCAACTGGCTTTTTTCATCCTGACAGGAGATCACGATCCCGGTGGGAATATGGGTCAGACGCACCGCGGAATCCGTGGTGTTGACGCACTGGCCGCCGTTGCCGCTAGCGCGGAATACATCAAATTTACAGTCGTTCATATCCAGTTCCACATCTACCTCCTCCGCCTCCGGCATGATCGCAACGGTGACGGTGGACGTATGGATGCGGCCGCCGGATTCTGTCACCGGAATCCGCTGCACTCGGTGGACGCCGCTCTCATATTTCAGCTTGCTGTATGCACCCTGCCCGTTGATCATGAACACGATCTCTTTGAAGCCGCCAAGGCCGTTTTCGTTGGAGTTCATGGTATCGATCTTCCAGCGGTTCGCTTCCGCATAATGGCTGTACATGCGAAAAACATCCGCCGCAAACAGAGCGGCCTCATCGCCGCCTGCGCCTGCGCGGATCTCTACGATCACATTCTTTTCATCGTTGGGATCTTTGGGAAGCAGAAGGATCTTTAACCGATGTTCCAGCGCCTCCACCTCTTCTTTTGCAGAGGACAATTCCTCCTTCAGCATTTCCCGCATTTCTTCATCGGACTCCTCCTCTAGCATGGAAAGACTATCCTCAATAGTCTTTTTCGCATTTTTATAGCTTTTATAAGCCTCTACTATGGGAGCCAGATCATTCTGCTCCTTCATCAGCTTTCTGAAACGCTCCTGATCATTTGCCACATCCGGTTCTCCAAGCTCGCTCAAAACTTCTTCAAAACGGATGATCAGATCCTCTAATTTATCAAACATAACTTCTTACCAAGCCTTTCTATCGCAAACCCGCCTGCATTTAAAAAGCGCAAACATAACGGGGAAAGCGTGTTTGCCTATTACTCCTTTTTTATAGATTTCTTTCGCCCTGAATTCATTTCTTATTCGTCTGTCAGAA
>CANQQN010000190.1 GCA_947625995.1 uncultured Lachnospiraceae bacterium | reverse complement strand
AGCCAAAAAGAAAAAATTGTCTCTGATATGGAAAAATCTTCTGCTACGAGGAAGGACTTGACGGAAGCCATCGAGGGTAGGCAGCAGATCCTTGAGGAGAAGAAAGCGCAGGAAAACATCTGCCAGACAGAATCCGTCGATCTTCAGGTGGAAATTTCAAATATCCGGCAGAGGGATGCGTTTTTACAACAGAATCTGGACCGCCTTCATGAAGAACTTGAAAAAATTCTGGAAGAAAAGCGCGCCTTACAGGAGGGCATCCATGTCTCTAAAGAGGATATCCTCAGGAAAGAGGACAATCTGGCTGCGGTGCGGGAAGGCATAGAGAGGGCTGCAGACGAGATCGCAAAGCTGCAGGCAGATCTTGCGGACCTGCAGACAGAGAAGGAAGCACTTCTGACCAGTAACCGTTCTTTCTTTGATAAACGCGAGGAGCTTTCGGAGAAGATCAGCCTGCTTGACAAAGAATGCTACCGTTTAAACAGCCAGATGGAGAGACTTCAGGAGCAGCGGGAGGCGCAGATCGGTTATATGTGGGAGGAATACGAGCTTACTTTTTCTTCCGCCCAGCAAATGAGAAATGAATCCTGCGGCAATCTGAATGATTTGAAGAAAAAAAGCAGACAATTAAAAGAAGAAATCCGGGAACTTGGCTCGGTGAATGTCAATGCCATTGAGGAATATAAGGAAACCAGTGAGCGGTATGGATTCCTGAAAACACAGCGCGACGATCTTGTATCCGCGGAGAAAACGCTGCTTGGGATCATTGCGGAGCTTGACGAAGGGATGCGCAGGCAGTTTACGGAGAAGTTTGATCGGATCAAGGTGGAGTTTGACAAGGCATTTAAGGAACTGTTCGGCGGCGGCAAAGGAACTCTGGAGCTTGTGGAAGAAGAGGATGTGTTGGACGCGGGTATCCGTATCATCTCTCAGCCGCCCGGGAAAAAGCTTCAGAATATGATGCAGCTTTCCGGCGGGGAAAAGGCTTTGACAGCCATTGCGCTTCTCTTTGCCATACAGAATCTGAAGCCTTCTCCCTTCTGTCTGCTGGACGAGATCGAAGCGGCCCTTGACGACTCCAATGTGGGACGGTTCGCCGGGTATCTTCATAAGCTTACAAAAAACACGCAGTTTATTATGATCACCCATCGCCGGGGAACGATGGCGGCAGCGGATCGCTTATACGGGATCACCATGCAGGAAAAGGGCGTTTCCACACTTGTTTCCGTGAACCTGATCGAGGACGATCTTGACGAATAGAAGGAGGATAAATTATGGCAGAAGGGAAAAAAGGGTTTTTCCGCCGTCTGGTGGACGGACTGGCAAAGACAAGAAGCAGTATTGTGGCCGGGATCGATTCCATTTTCAGCGGATTCTCCATTATTGACGATGATTTTTATGAGGAAATAGAAGAGATCCTCATAATGGGTGATATCGGGATCAACGCCACGACAAATATCATCAGCGACCTGAAACGCAAGGTAAAAGAACAGGGCATCAAACAGCCGGGAGAGTGCAAACAGTTGCTGATCGACAGCATCAAAAGCCAGATGGATGTGGGAGAGGCAGCTTATGAATTTGAAAACAGACAGTCGGTAGTGCTTGTGATCGGCGTCAACGGTGTGGGAAAGACCACATCTGTAGGAAAACTGGCAGGCAAACTCAAAGATCAGGGCAGAAAAGTGGTTCTCGCCGCGGCAGATACTTTCCGCGCGGCTGCAGGCGAGCAGCTTGCCAAATGGGCGGACCGCGCCGGCGTGCCTATGATCGGCGGGCAGGAGGGCGCAGACCCGGCATCAGTTGTCTATGACGCCGTATCCGCGGCAAAATCCAGAAATGCCGACGTACTGCTCTGCGATACCGCAGGGAGGCTCCACAACAAAAAGAATCTGATGGAGGAGCTTGGCAAGATCAACCGTATTATCAACAGGGAATTTCCGGAGGCCTATAAGGAAACCCTTGTTGTGCTGGACGGTACGACCGGTCAGAATGCCCTTGCGCAGGCAAGGCAGTTTAAGGATGTAACCGATATTACGGGGATCATCCTCACAAAGCTGGACGGTACCGCGAAGGGCGGGATCGCCGTGGCAATACAGTCAGAACTGGGAATCCCCGTAAAATATATCGGCGTAGGCGAAACCATTGATGATCTTGAAAAATTTAATGCGGACCAGTTTGTGAACGCATTATTTGATATTACAACAGAAGAATAAGAAAGGTGGCACACGTCAGTTATGATGACATTGTACAAATTTGAGGAAGCGACAGAAACGGTTGCAAAAGTGATCCTTGATACAAAGCTTGTGTACAGCGATTACTTCAGCGCCCAAACAGGAAACAAGGTGTATTTTAAACCGGAAAATATGCAGTTGACCGGTGCGTATAAGGTGCGGGGCGCCTATTATAAGATCAGCACGCTCTCGGAGGAGGAGCGGAAGAAAGGATTGATCACCGCGTCCGCCGGAAATCATGCGCAGGGCGTGGCTTACGCGGCAAAGGCTACCGATACCAAGGCAGTCATTGTGATGCCCACCACCACCCCGCTGATCAAAGTAAACCGCACAAAAAATTATGGGGCGAGTGTCGTGCTTTACGGGGATGGATATGACGAGGCCAGTGAATACGCCTATAAGCTGGCTGAGGAAAACGGTTATACATTTATTCATCCCTTCGATGATATTGATGTAGCGACGGGACAGGGCACCATTGCCATGGAGATTTTTAAGGAGCTTCCCCTTGTGGACTATATTCTTGTGCCGGTAGGCGGCGGCGGGCTTCTGGCAGGCGTTTCCACACTGGCAAAAATGCTGAATCCCCATGTAAAGGTTATCGGTGTGGAGCCCTCCGGCGCCTGCTGTGTGAAGGCGTCTCTGGACGCCGGAAAAGTCGTCAGTCTGGAGGATGTGACTACCATTGCCGACGGAACTGCCGTAAAGACGCCCGGAAAAACGATTTTCCCTTACATCAAGGAAAACGTGGATGATATTATCACCATTGATGACAGTGAACTGATCGTAGCGTTCCTCGACCTTGTAGAAAATCACAAAATGGTCGCGGAAAATTCCGCGCTGCTTACTGTGGCCGCATTGAAGCATCTGGATGTGAAGGACAAAAAGATCGTCTCTGTGCTCAGCGGCGGCAATATGGATGTGATCACCATGTCGTCCGTGGTACAGCATGGCCTGATCCAGCGTGACCGTATCTTTACGGTTTCTGTGCTGTTGCCGGATAAGCCCGGAGAGTTGGTGCGGGTTGCCCAGATCATCGCAGAGGAAAACGGAAATGTGATCAAACTGGAGCATAATCAGTTTGTAAGTATCAACAGAAACGCCGCAGTGGAATTGAAGATCACGCTGGAGGCCTTCGGTACGGATCACAAGCGTTCCATCGTTTCCGCGCTTACAAAGAAGGGGTATAAGCCCAGAATGATCCGGCCAAATCTATAAATAGAGAGAATCGCGCAGAGCCGGAATACAGGGCTCTGCGTCCTTATATGGTGATTTAAATGGAGATGGTTTGAAAAATCACATTAATGTGCTGATTTTTCACAGGGTCATTTGTGCCGGAGCGTCACAAATAGTCCTGATGGCAGACGCGAACCAAAGGTGCGCGCCGCCCCGTCACGTAAACGCTCCGGAACGGAGATTATATGAAATATTGTTA
>CANQQN010000189.1 GCA_947625995.1 uncultured Lachnospiraceae bacterium | reverse complement strand
ATGAAAGAATCTTACAGATCCGGGTTTGCCACGTTGATCGGACGGCCAAACGTAGGCAAATCCACATTGATGAACCAGTTGATCGGACAGAAGATCGCGATCACATCCAGTAAGCCGCAGACAACCAGAAACCGCATTCAGACGGTGTATACCTGTGAGAAAGGGCAGATCGTATTTCTGGACACACCGGGTATTCACAAGGCAAAGAATAAGCTGGGCGAATATATGGTAAAAACCGCAAAAAATACGTTGAGGGACGTGGACGTGATCCTTTGGCTGGTGGAGGCCACCACTTTTATCGGCGCGGGAGAGCGGCAGATTGCAGAGGATCTGAAGCAGATCAACACCCCGGTGATCTTGGTGATCAACAAGACAGACACCGTAAAAAAGGAAGGGGTGCTGGCGTCTATTGATGCCTATCGGAAACTCTATGATTTTGATGAGATCGTCCCGGTATCGGCGCTGAAAGGGGACAATACCGATGATCTGATAGAAACAGTTTTTAAATATCTGCCATATGGCCCTCAGTTTTACGATGAGGATACTGTTACCGATCAGCCCGAGCGGCAGATTGTTGCGGAACTGATCCGGGAAAAATCCCTTCATGCGCTGGATGAGGAGGTTCCCCATGGGATCGCGGTTTCCATTGACCGTATGAAGCTTCGCAAAGACAAGAAGCTCTATGATATCGACGCTACTATTATCTGTGAGCGGGAGTCCCATAAGCGGATCATTATCGGCAAAGGCGGCGCTATGTTAAAAAAGATCGGTACGAATGCCCGGTTCGAGATTGAACGGCTATTGGGATCCAAAGTTAATCTGAAGCTTTGGGTAAAGGTAAAAAAAGACTGGCGGGACAGCGATTTTATGCTGAAAAATTACGGCTACAGGGAAGAATGACAAAATGCCTTTTTGCAGGCGGGGAATTATTGGCAGAACGGATTTTTCCGTATAAGGTGCTGTAAAGTGCAGACTCTAAAATTATCACAGATCAGATAAGAAGAGGGGATGCACACATGAATCAGGAATGGAATCATTTTTTAGAAACAGGAGCGGTTGTGGATTATTTGTCTTATAAAGCTGCCGATAATCAGCAGACGGCAAAGAGCCGTTCGGGAGATAGTAGTCATGGGAAAGTTGACAGTGACAGGTATGGTAATGTCAGTGTCGCCTGTGGGAGAGTATGACAGGCGCGTGGTGATCCTGACAAAAGAAAGGGGTAAGATATCGGCTTTCGCCAGAGGGGCAAGAAAGCCGAACAGCCCGCTGCTTGCAGGCACCAGCCCCTTTGCTTTTGGGGAATTTGAGGTGTTTGAGGGAAAAAACTCCTATACAATCTCGCAGCTTCACATCCAGAATTATTTCCGGGAGCTTGCGGAGGATGTAGAAGCTGCTTATTATGGGTTCTATTTTATGGAATTTGCGGATTATTATGCAAGGGAATATGCTGACGAGCGGAAGATGCTGGCTCTGACCCTGCAGTCTTTCAGGGCGCTGGCAAAAAAAACTATACCTTACCCGTTGATCCGCCGGATCTTTGAGATGCGCACGATGATCGTCAACGGAGAATTTCCCGATGTGAATACGCTGGGGGCGGAGGGCGATACTCTGTATACGCTGCAATTTATCGCTTCGACGCCTCTTCAAAAGCTTTATACGTTTAAGGTCAGCGATAAAGTGTATGCATCTTTGGCTGAGATCATTGATTTACATATGAAAAAGGTGATCGACCGGAAGTTTCATTCAATGGAGATCCTGTGCAGCCTGCAGACGACAGCGGAATAAGCGGATCTTCAGATTTTTTGAAGGTATAATCCAATATGCGATTTTGAAGATACGAGCGCCTGTTATGAGAACGCTCCTTTTTCTTTTAAGTATTTGAGGAAGCCTTCACAGCCTTCTACGATATCATCGTATGTCACGTCAAAATTACCGGTATACCAAGGATCTGCGATATCTCTTCCGGAGCCTGCAAAGGTTAAGAGTTTATATAGTTTTCCGTCCGGATCATTTTTCAGCATGCGGTTTAAGTTTCGCATATTCCAAGTGTCCATACCGATGATATAATCAAACCGCTGATAGTCCGCCCATGTGATCTGCGCGGCTCTGTGGGGTAATACCGGGATTCCTGTCTCGCGCATTTTCCTTACGGTTCCCCTGTGGGGCGGATTGCCGATCTCTTCCGTGCTGGTGGCGCGGGAATCAATAAAAAACAGATCTGATAATCCGGCTTTATTTACCATGTCCTGTAAAACAAACTGACTCATTGGGCTGCGGCAGATATTGCCGTGGCAGACGAATAATATCGAAATCATGTTATTTTTCCTTCTGAAAATGCTCTTATTTTCGATTTCACAGCTTATATTATATGCAGAAATACGCAGAAAATCAATCGCATTTTTTTACGATCGATTTTCTGAATGCCTTTGGTTATTAAGTTTTAAAATTTTATGAATGCTATATAATAATTAATTAGTAACTGTATTATACGCTTTTCTTTAAAACTTCTCAAGCCGGTATTTATTTGGTAACAGGTGTAGTCTTCTCGGCAAATCCGGCGGCGTTTCTTTTCTGCAGGAGAATTCAGCGGGAAATCATGTCATATTAAGATTAAATGATATGTCCTATGTTAAAAAGAGCAAATGGCTGCTTCCACCTTATTTAATAAATCACTGGCTGCTTTCGGATTTTTTAATTTTTCCGCAATATAAGTTATCTTTTCATCGAGATCCTTATAAAATAATGGTAGATAACTTAATCTGTATTTTTCACTTCGCATTCATTTTCCTCCGCAAGTTACCAAAAACTTCCTCATGGCTCATGCGGTCATTGCTTTCCTCTGCCATTTTATCTGCTCTATCCAAAGCCAACTCTACGCTGTCTGTTAGTTTGGAATACTCCTCTAAACTAAGTACCACCATTGCTCCATATCCGTTTTTTGTTAAATAAACCGGTTCTCCCGCATTTACAATTTTTTCAATGTCAGGGAATTTATTTCTTAAATCCGAAACTGGCCTGATCTGCAGCATATCTCAACACTCCTTGTCAATATTTTATCTTAATTTTATCATCTCCTGTATTATATCAAACTATTCCTAAAAATGCAACCTCATTTCACAATCAAAACAGTCATGTCAAAGCACTTTCCCGAATGGAGTAGTCAATTCATTTGTTTGCAATGCAAAAGTTTCGGCAGATTTTTAAAAAAGCATAAAATTTGCCGAATTCATATTGACGTTTAGTAAGTTATTTCTGACCGGACCGCGTCAGGCAGGCATAACCACAATGCTTCAGAAACTGGCCAAAAAAGAAAATATCGACCGTAAATATGTGACGCTGGGCGGTCTGTCAGATTGGAATATGGCGACAGCGGAAAGCTGGATTCATGTTCTGTCATCTGACTCTGTTGTAGTCCGGCACCGGCGCGGTGCTGTTTATGGCGGAACAGCTAAGCGTTTTGACAGGAAAAATCTTATTGTGTTGTGCCGAACTGGATGATACAAGAACGTTTTATTGGCGTCTAATGACCATCATAATACGAGTGAGAAATGGAAATGAAAACCGGAAAACCTTGTTTTGGCGATATAAAAAGATCCCCCGGAAACTATGAAAAACCGAGGGATCTTTTCATATGATCAAACGTCCATACGCGGGAGGTAAGACTATTGTGCAGATAGCC
>CANQQN010000188.1 GCA_947625995.1 uncultured Lachnospiraceae bacterium | reverse complement strand
AATGAGTACGGTTGACAGATTGAAAAACAAGTACTATACTAAAATGGGTGTATTTGGTAACCGATTTTGTGTACAAGTTTTAAGTTTGGGAGGACAGGATTTTGAGAAAAAAGATCATCGGCATGGTTTTGACAATGACCGTGGCGGTTTCGGTATTTTCTTCACCGGCTTTTGCAGACAAAGCCGTGTCTTCGGAGCAGAAAGAGACAAGCGCGACGCTTACAGAAGAATGGTTCGGGGAAAGTAAAAGTCAGGGTATTATCAGCGAAGACGCGGCAAGGACGTGGGGCCCGGTCGTTTCCGCATATGAGGAAAGCAGGGAGCTTCAGTTTCTTGGGGGCACGGTTCAAAACCAGCAGATGGTGTTCGGAAGTCTGCGCAAGCCGGTAGTTCTGGATACGGAAGCGGTCCTTGAGGACGAGCAAAGGCGGCAGGCATGCATTGCGGCCATGGAGGCGCGCATGGGGATTGAGATCACGGATGCGCAGACGACCACACAGATCAAAAACGTTACAGAGGAAAACGGCCGCTATGTTCTGGACGTTTACGAATGGACTTTTTTTGATTACATAGATCTGGCCGGAGACGGACAGTCGGAGGATGTGTCAGGTTACGGCGTGGATCACAGGCTTACGCTGGAAAAGACAGAGACAGGATATGAGATCCTCAGCGATACCTACGACGAGGGCGAGCTTACCGGTATGGCGTCTTCCGACTATATAGAGCCGGAGAAAACAGTGGTGCAGGGAAATAAAGAGATAGCCCGGCAGGCTGGCGTGTTTACCTATGATCCGGATAAGGCGGCAGCCTATGCGGACCGTTATGTAAAACAAAACATCAGCGGCACTATTGAAAGCGGCAGCTACAATCCGAATTATAGGAATTTCAACGACGTGGGCGGCGACTGTACCAATTATGTGTCTCAGTGTATCTACGCGGGCGGTCTCCCTATGGACGATCGCTGGTTCTATAAAGATGCGACTTATTACAGCGCCGCGTGGACCACTTCGAGAGTGCAGTATCCCTATATGTCAGGCTTCGGCAAAGCCGTTGAGAATCCGACATCCAAGGATATTAAAAAAGGCAGCCCGGTATATTATTCCAACGGGGACCATATTGTACATGCAACGATCTGTGTGGGCAAAAACGAGGCGGGTACTCCGATCATCAATTCCCACAACAACGACTACTATCATGTAAAATGGAACTACTGGGGTCAATCCACAATTTATTATACTGTGCAGCTTCCTGCATCTACGCAGGCGACGCCGCCGTTGAATCTGACGGGCAGCCGGAAGATGACGGGAGATATTGACGGGGACGGAACGATCACGGCGCTTGACGCGCTGGAGGTCCTGCGGGTCGTAGTGGCGCTTGACGCCGCGCAAGAAGAAAAAATAGCCCTCTGTGATGTTGACGGCAACGGAAAGGTAACGTCTCAGGATTCCCTGTTGGTATTGGAGAAGACTGTGGGATTGATCTCTGCTTTCCCGGTAGAGAAAACAGCAGCAGGGGCTGCTTTGAAATGACAGTAAAGAGTGTCGCAATACCGATGTGTTGCAACACTCTTTTTGTATAATAAAAGCTATATATGCTGCGGCAGCCGGCAGAGGGTGAAGGGGTGATAGTTATACAGATACCGGTTGCATGGCCAATAGGTTTTCAATAAGCTTCAAGGAGGAGGAAAAATGAAAAAAGGTTACAAATGTCTGAGACGGACGGCGGCTTTTGTTCTCGCGGCGGCAATTATCGTAACAGGAACCGCCTTTGCGGGCGTGGCGCCCAAGCCTGCGCTTGCAGAGACAAAAGTGCTGGACAGCGCCATATCCACGGTATCCTTCAGCGATGCCAAGAAGGGGATCAAGGATATGCATACCGATGTTACGTCGTCAAACATCGCGAAGGATCCGGAGATGGGTTCCGTGTTAAAGCTGGGAACGCTGAAAAGAGACGCCAAAAAATCTTCGGGCGTGGAGCTTGTCAATCCGTATGTGGGAAAGACGCAGCTTGTGGAAACGCTGGCGCAGGCTCTCAGAAACAATGGCGTGGTCTACAACGGAACCACAGCCGACGAGACAAAATTTATCAATAATCAATATGAGTTGGAACCGCTTGACATGCCGTTGGAGGGACGGACTTATCCTTTTCCCAAGTGGACGACGGGCGTCACCGTGTCTATGTGGGTGAAAGTACCGGAGACTTTTGTCAATCCCCAGAAAGATATCAACAGTTGGGACAATGTTCCGATCCTGTTCTCTTTTAACAGAGAGGATATGGTCTGCGGAGTAGGCACCATGGCCGTGGGCCTAAACGGCGATGTGCTGTTTTTCGGCGGATCGGCCGGCGATAGCGAAGAGGGCGGCTCCGCGGAGATCAAAAACGCCTTCGACCTGATCCACGACAAGGATAAGACGGAGAAGCGTGACGCCATTTCCGGTAAGGGAAAGTGGGTCTATATCACTGTGGTGTTTGAAAACGACTGGATCAGCATGTATTACGACGGACTGGCTGCAGAAGGGACCATCAAGACCACGAAGTATCTTCTCGCGGGGGCGAACAGTTCCAAGTGTTTTAATAAGGGCTTCAGCTATCGCGGAGCTCCACGGGAGGAGATTTATAAAAACTGGAGCAGAATGCTGCACGGCTTTACAGAAGAAGAACGGGCGGCAAATGATTTTACCAATTTTGAGCACTATGAATATCAGAATGCCGACAGGACGTCGATCATGGAGTATATCACGGATGAGGATACGTCTTTGTATTTGGGCGGCAGTTACATTCAGTCATGGTATTCAAACGCCACCTATCTGGACGCCCTTGACGGCGTGATGATCGACGAGGTTTCTTTCTTTGACAAACCGCTGTCGGCGGAGCAGGTGGCCAAGCTTTATGGGGAGGTTTCCGGGAATGAAGTGATCCTGCCCACCGGATCGCCTGAGCCTGCAGGCAGCGCGGAGCCCGTGGAAAGCGAAGAACCAAGCGAGAGCCCTTCTCCCGGCCAGTCGTCGGAGCCTGTGGAAAGCGAAGAACCAAGTGAGAGCCCTTCTCCCAGCCGGTCGCCGGAGCCTGTGGAGAGCGAAGAGCCAAGCGAGAGTCCTTCTCCCAGCCAGACACCGGAGCCTGTGGAGAGCGAAGAACCAAGCGAGAGCCCATCCCCAAGCCGGTCGCCGGAGCCTGTAGAGAGCGAAGAACCAAGCGAAGCGCCTGCAGAATGGTTTTATGGAGATGTCAATCAGAACAATGAGGTCACTTCAGAGGACGCCCTTGCGATTTTAAAGCATGTGGTAAAGCTAACACCTATCAGTGATGAACTGGCGCTGAAGCTTGCAGACGCGGACGAGAGCGGCACAGTGGATTCCGGAGACGCGCTGGAAGTGCTGAAAATAGTCGTCAAGCTGAAAGAAGCAAAAAAATATCATCTGTAAACGATCCATGCAGAAAGGAAACCGTCGTGACATTATGACGGTTTCTTTTTCTGTCAAGCAGATTGCGGAAAAAGTCAAGAAAGTCATTGAAAATACTATTTGAAACGATTATAATGAAAACAATGGTAAATATTGAGAACCAAATGAATATTAGGAGGAAGTATCAATGAACAGGCAATCATATTTTCATCGTGTGACGGCGCAGACCCCTACCCGTTTCTGGATCAACAATGTGACCAGAGAAGAGGCGCAGCTG
>CANQQN010000187.1 GCA_947625995.1 uncultured Lachnospiraceae bacterium | reverse complement strand
ATACGTTCCTGTGTCATATATGCGTTGCGGATGCCGCTCTTTTTGTAGGTGCGCAGCTTTGCGCGGGAGGACGGATCATGAGGAAAAAACCGGAACTGCTGGTACCCGCCAGCAGTCTTGAAGTGCTGAAGGTGGCCGTGATCTACGGCGCCGACGCGGTTTACATCGGCGGAGAAGCCTACGGCCTGCGGGCAAAGGCAAAAAACTTTTCCGAGGAAGAGATGAGGGAGGGCATTTTATTTGCCCACAAATATGGGAAAAAAGTATATGTAACGGCAAATATCTTCGCCCACAACAGCGACCTTCAGGGCGTCAAGGAATATTTCCTGCGGTTGAAGGAGATCGGACCGGACGCTCTCATTATCGCGGATCCCGGCATATTTACCATTGCCAGAGAAATACTGCCGGACATGGAGATCCATATCAGCACGCAGGCAAACAACACCAATTATCTGACCTACCGTTTCTGGTGGCAGATGGGAGCAAAGCGGGTGGTGGCCGCCCGGGAACTGTCCATGGAGGAGATCAGGCAGATCAGGGAGAACATTCCCGAAGAGATGGAGATAGAGGCCTTTGTTCACGGGGCTATGTGTATTTCCTATTCGGGCCGCTGCCTGCTCAGTAATTATTTTACGGGACGGGACGCCAATCAGGGGGCCTGTACCCATCCCTGCAGGTGGAAATATGCGGTGGTGGAGGAAACCCGGCCCGGAGAGTACCTGCCGGTCTATGAGAATGAGCGGGGCACGTATATTTTTAATTCCAAAGATTTGAATATGATCTGTCATATTAAGGATCTTATAGAGGCGGGCATTGACAGCTTCAAGATCGAGGGCCGGATGAAGACAGCCCTTTATGTGGCCTGTGTCGCCCGCACATACAGAAAAGCCATCGATGATTATCTGGAAGATCCCCGGAAATACGCCGATAACATGGACTGGTATATGGAGGAAATCTCCAAGTGCACCTACAGGCAGTTTACAACGGGATTTTTTTACGGAAAACCCAGTG
This sequence comes from uncultured Lachnospiraceae bacterium, assembly GCA_947625995.1. Lineage (GTDB taxonomy): Bacteria > Bacillota > Clostridia > Lachnospirales > Lachnospiraceae > CANQUC01. The sequence goes on along the minus strand of CANQQN010000187.1, from coordinate 2,679 downwards.
AAGAGACCCAGATCTACAACAGCGGTACCTATGAAAAGGAATATACCTATCTGGGTATCGTGGAGGATGTGACAAAAGAAGGTCTGGCCGTGCTTACCCAGCGAAATAAGTTTTCTGTAGGGGACACGCTGGAGATCATGAAGCCGGAGGGCGCAAATGTGAAGGCTGTGGTCCGTGGGATCTTGGACGGGGACGGCCATTCGGTGGAAAGCGCGCCTCATCCAAAACAGAGGCTTTACGTGGAACTGGATCGGGAGGTTTCTCCCTTTGACTGTCTGCGGCAGCCGGTATTTGCAATGGACTGATATTTGTGCTATAATAATTGTTCAAATATTTTGGAGGAACACGACATGGGCGCTTATGTAGAATTTAAAAACGTAACGAAAACTTATCATATGGGCGACGTGGAAATCAAAGCAACGGACGGGATCAGCTTTGAGATACAAAAAGGCGAGTTTGTGGTGATCGTCGGGCCAAGCGGCGCGGGAAAGACAACCGTGCTGAATATTATGGGCGGCATGGACAGCTGCAGCGATGGACAGGTTCTGGTGGACGGGACCGACGTGGCGCAGTTTGACCAGCGGCAGCTTACAGAATACCGAAGAGAGGATATCGGATTTGTCTTCCAGTTTTATAATCTGGTAGGCAACCTGACTGCGCTGGAAAATGTGGAGCTTGCCCTGCAGATCTGCAGGGAGCCTCTGGACGCCGTAGAAGTCATGAAGGAAGTGGGGCTTGAGGAGCGGATGGACAATTTCCCTGCCCAGCTTTCCGGCGGAGAACAGCAGAGGGTGGCAATTGCAAGGGCGCTTGCCAAAAACCCCAAGCTCCTGTTGTGTGACGAGCCTACCGGCGCGCTGGATTATCAGACGGGAAAGGCCATTTTAAAGCTTCTGCAGACCACCTGCAGGGAGAAAAATAAGACGGTGGTTGTCATCACCCACAATCAGGCTCTGACGCCTATGGCGGACCGGGTGATCAAGATCAAAAACGGGAAGGTCAGCGAGACGATCCTGAACGACGCGCCGGTTTCCGTTGACACGATAGAATGGTAAGGCGCGAAGGAGTAGGGCATGAATCATAATGTATTGATCAATGATTTTTTCATGGAAATAAAAAAGAACCTGCCCCGGTTTTTATCCATATTACTGATCGTGGCGCTGGGCGTGGCCTTTTTTTCGGGGATCTGCGCCACAAAGCCGGATATGCAGAAGACCGCGGAAACGCTGTATGACGACAGCAATCTGCTGGATTTGCGGCTTGTCAGTTCCCTTGGGTTTACCGAAGAGGATCTGGAAGCGGTACAGCAGGTGGAAGGCGTTGAAGAGGCGGTTGGCGTATACTACGCGGATGTTCTGTACGAGGGGGAGGAAAGTAAATATGTGCTCCGCCTTATGAGCGGCAGCGGTGACATCAATCAATTGACGGTGCTGGACGGACGGCTGCCGGAGCGGGAGAGCGAGTGTTTTCTTGACAGGTATTTTGCCGACGGGCATGGTATCAAGACCGGAGACGTGGTAACGGTTGCCAGCGGTACCAGAGATGATATTTCCGAGAGCGTCAACGTTTTCCAGTTTGTGGTGACCGGTATCGGCGACAGCCCGATGTATCTCTGGCGCGACCGCGGTACCAGCGCTGTGGGAAACGGTTCTGTCAGCGGGTTTATGGTGGTGCAGCCGGATGTTTTTGTATCGGACGCTTACGGAGAGATCGACGTCACCGTTTCCGGAGTGAAGGATCTTGACTCCTTCAAAGAAAAATATGAAAAAAAGGTAGATCAGGTGGCGGACCGCATTGAGGAAATTCAGGAGGAGCACGCGAAGGCCCGTTACGATGAAGTCAGTGAAAAGGCGGAAGAAGAGCTTGTAAAGGCGGAAGAAGAGCTTGCAGACGCCCAGAAGCAGCTTGACGATTCAAAAGCCCGTCTGGATCAGGCGCAGGAAGAGATTGACGAGGCAAAGAAGCTCATTGAATCGAAGATGCAGGAGATCCTGTCGGGACAGACCACAGTGGCCCAGCAAGAACAGGCGCTGAAAGAATCCACGGCCAAGCTTGACGCGGCCAAGCTGACGCTGGATACCACAAGGATCGATATTGAAAACAAGCAGGCTGCGCTGAATGCGGGCAGAGCCCAACTGGAATCATCCAGAGCCCAACTGCAGCAATCATGGAATCAGTGGTCCCAGCAGCGGAGCGCGGTGGAGACACAGAGAACGCAGCTTGCCGACGATGAAAATCAATTGAACCAAAAAAAGGCAGAACTGGAGAATAAACGCCAGCAACTGCAGCAGATGCTGGATTCTCTCGGCGTTACTGTAGGCCGGGCGGACGGCAATGTGATCCTTGCATACGGCTCCGAAGGGGACGCGCAGGGGCAGGGAGAAGCCCGAGGGGACCTTGCGCCGGTTGAGTCTTCGGAGGAACCGGTGCCGACGGAGGAGATCCCGCCGGAAACCCAGCCCCCGGAAACGGAACCGCCGGTGACCGACCAGCCCCCGGTGGAGCTTCCGGAGGAAGTACGTCAGCTTCAGGATGAGGTGGCGGCGCTGGAAAATGAAGTCTCTCAAAAGGAAACGGAGACGAATACCCTGCGCGCCAACATCCAGCAGGCGGACGCGCAGCTTAGCAGCGCTTGGACGGAACTGGACAATCTTTGAAAGCAGTTGGAGGCACAGGGCG
>CANQQN010000186.1 GCA_947625995.1 uncultured Lachnospiraceae bacterium | reverse complement strand
GGGCGAAAAAGCTGGCGGCCCGCTGCCACTGCATTGAGTTTGACCGGGCTCAGATCCTGCAGGCCCTTGCGCCTTACCGTACGGTGGAGATCCGGCAGAAGAGAGGGCAGCTGACAGAAAACCTGCTCTATCAGATGCGGGAGGACGGCGATTGCCGCTGGCTGTTCCTCTGTCACGTTAACAGAAAACGCACGGTGGTGGATGTTCCGGAAACCTGCAGGATCCGCATTGCGGGCGTCTGGAATCCCATTCTTTACGATACCATGACAGGAAAGACCGCGCCCTGCAGAGCGTGGACGCAGGACGGGGATACTTACATTGACAGGAAGCTTTACGGGGAGGACAGTATGCTTCTGAAGCTGGAGCCGGGGGTTCCCGATCCGGAGGCAAAGCCGCAGGTACTGCCTGACGCTCCCAGACACAAGATCCGTCAGCCGGAAAGCTACAGCCTTTCGGAGCCCAATGCGCTGCTTCTGGATTTTGCCGAGTTTTCCTTTGACGGCGGCCCGTGGCAGGAGAAAAGAGATATTCTCACCATCGATAATCTGTTCCGCAAAAAGCTTTCCCTGCCCCGCAGACAGGACAAATTCACCCAGCCATGGAGGCTTCCGAAGGAGACGCCCGTTCATAAGGTGGCCATAAAGTTTACGTTTGATTCGGATATTGAGGTGGAGGGCGCGCATCTTGCCATGGAGCGGCCGGAGAATGCGTCGATCACCTTTAACGGACAGCCTGTGGAGGGAAGAACCGACGGCTGGTTTACAGACAAGGTGATCCAGACGGTTTTGCTTCCCCTGATCAAAAAAGGCACCAACCAGCTGATCCTTGAGATCCCCTTCGGCCGAAGGACCAATCTGGAATGGTGCTACATTCTGGGCGACTTTGGCGTGCGGGTGGAAGGCGAGTATACCTGTATCGTGGAAAAGCCGAAGACACTGCATTTTGGTGATGTGGTCCATCAGGGACTGCCCTTCTATACCGGGAACATCACGTATCATATTCCCATGGAGCTTCCGGCGGACAAGGAGCGGGTGATCGTGGAGATCCCCCATTTCAGCGCCTCTGTCATGGAAGTATTTCTGGATCAGGAGTCGAAGGGCCTTATCGCCTATGCCCCTCACAAGCTGGAGCTTGGGGCAGTGAAAGCGGGCAGGCACACCCTCTCTGTTACCGTGTACGGCAACCGGTTCAACGCTTTCGGCACCATCCACAACGCAGATGATGAATATCTCTGGTACGGTCCCGATTCCTATCGGGTCACCGGCACCCAGTGGAGCGATTCTTATCTGCTGAAGCCAAACGGCATATTGTCGTCCATTTACATACTGTACAAAGATAAATGATTCTTTCGGGAAAGGATATGATCGGATTGAAAAAATTAACGGTATTATTCGCCCTGCTGTTATGCTTGTCCATGCTGTCCGGCTGTGGCAATAAGCTTGCGGAGGGTTACGACGAGCAGACCATCAAAGACACGGCGGAGCAGATCATCACGGACATCCATGTAAAGGGCGTTACCGAAGTGCTTACCCCACTGATGCGGGAAGATTACCTGAAAAAATACCCGATGGAAAATATGGAGGAGCAGGTGCTGGAGCTTCTGGTAGGCGTGGGCAATTTTATGGCCTACGGACAGGAGTCGGTGATCGGCAAGGAAAGCCCCGATATCGAGGGAGAACAGTTGGCGGTCATTCTTGTGACGGCGCTTTATGAGAAAGGCGAGATCAATTATACCCTTACCTTTGACAAGGATATGAAGGTTTTAAGCTTTTACGCGAAATAAACCATACAAAAAACAATGACACCAAAGCAGAGGAACTACACCAATGGAAATGGAATTTAAAAAGATCACACTGGAGGATAAGCCGGCGCTGGATCGGTATTTACAGTACAATGACAGCAGAAGCTGTGAACAGACTTTTGCGAATATCTATTTGTGGTCAAGGGAATATCCTATGGAGTATGCCGTTACGCGGGACTGTCTTGTATATCGTTCCATGGACCGCCCTTCTCCCTACTACTGCTTTCCGGTAGGCGCGGGAGATAAAAAGGGCGCTGTGGAGGACATTCTGAAAAAATGCGCCGCGGAGGATGAGAACTTCCGGATGGCTTGTGTGACGCCGGAACAGTTTGCGCTTCTGGAGCAGTGGTTTCCGGGACAGTTTCAGGTGACATACAACAGAGATATTGCCGATTATGTGTATGAGGCGGAAAAGCTGCGCACCCTTGCGGGAAAGAAGCTGCATGGCAAGCGCAACCATATCAATCGCTTTCTCCATGATTATCAGAACTGGAGCTACGAGCCCATAGACGATAGCAATATTGAGGAATGTTTCCTGATGGGCGAGGCGTGGCGTCTGGAAAACGGCTGTGAGGAGGATGAGGAGAAAAACGCGGAGATGTGTGTTTCTCTGAACGCGCTCCGGCTGATGAAGGAGCTTTCCCTTACAGGAGGGCTGCTTCGGCTGGACGGAAAAGTGATCGCCTTTGCCATCGGGGAACCGGTGACCAAAGATACCTTCGTGGTCCATATCGAAAAAGCCTTCGGAGAAGTGCAGGGGGCGTATCCTATGATCAATCAGCAGTTTGCCATTCACGGGGCGGCCGGCTATACCTATATCAACCGGGAGGACGATATGGGCGAAGAAGGGCTTCGCAAGGCAAAGCTTTCTTACAGACCGGCGTTTCTTGTAGAAAAAGGTTATGTGACAAAAAAGAATTCTTAATAAAGAGGTGACTTTATGTCCCTGAAGTTTGTGATCGGGAACAGCGGGTGTGGGAAATCCACATGGCTTTACGAGCAAGTGATCTTCCGGTCTATGGCCCATCCCGAAAAAAATTATCTGTTCATCGTGCCGGAGCAGTTTACCATGCAGACACAGAAGGAATTTGTCCGCAGACATCCCAGTCACGGCATCCTGAACATCGACGTGCTGAGTTTTCAGCGGCTTGCCTATCGGGTGTTTGACGAGGTAGGAGGCTTTCATGTGCCTGTCCTTGACGATACGGGGAAGACGCTGGTGCTGAGAAAAGTTTGTGAGGACAAAAGAGCACAATTTCAGGTATTAAAAAGCAGCATTCAGAAACAAGGCACCATTGAAGAATTAAAGTCTATCTTATCGGAATTTATCCAGTATCAGGTGGATTCCGGAGAACTTACAGAATTGGCCGAACATACGAATAACGCAAATCTTCGCTGCAAGCTCCGGGATCTGCGGATATTGTATGACGGCTTTTTTCAATATCTGGAAGAACATTTTATCACCTCGGAGCAGGTGCTGGATCTGCTGTGCCGGGTCGTTGACCGCTCCGCCCTTGTAAAAAACAGCGTGATCGTCCTTGACGGGTTTACCGGTTTTACACCTCTGCAATGTGAACTGCTCCGCCATTTGATGAAGCTGGCGGACAAGGTGCTCGTTGCCATTACTATAGACGAAGCTTCCGCAGGGCGGGGGCTTCTGGAGGAGCACAGGCTTTTTTATTTAAGTGCGAAGACGCTGCAGACGTTGCGGCGGATCGCCGAAGAAGAACGGGTGGAGACGGAACCCTCCGTGTGCCTGCACGCTTCAGAAAAGAGCCGTCTTGCAGGAAATCCTCCCCTTTGCCATTTGGAGCAGAATCTCTTTCGGGTAAAGCCGGCGCCTTTTACGGGGCCGGATGCCGCTTCGGCAGTCCGGATATCGGAAGCGCCCGATCCTGTGGAGGAATTGCGGTTTGTTGCTTCGCAGATCCGACGGCTCGTACGGCAGGAAGGATACCGTTACGGGCAG
>CANQQN010000185.1 GCA_947625995.1 uncultured Lachnospiraceae bacterium | reverse complement strand
AAAAAATTTGACAAAAAAATACAGGCATTATGCGGCCTGCAGGTACTTTTTCTTTCATTCAACTGTCAAACTCCCGTCAAACTCCCGGAGAAACCTTAAAATAACCTAAAAAGGAGATCCCTCTTTGGCGAAAGAGGCGGGGAGATTCCGTCGGCGTTGTTGACACTGGTTATGGATTTATACTATAATAAAACGATATGAAATTTAAAAATCGGAATAAAATAATGTTGAGATATTTAAAATTTTGATATTGACAGAATCTACATGATCGGGGAGGCTTGTTTCAGATGAGAGGGTTAAAACAGTTGCTGGAGAGGCTTACATATACTTGCCTGCAGGGCAGTCTGGATCGGGAGATCGCAGATATTGTCTATGATTCCAGAAAGGTGAAGGAGGGCGATTTGTTCGTCTGTATCCGGGGCACACAGGTAGACGGCCACAGCTTTGCGGCGGGGGCGGCGAGCTCCGGCGCGACCGTGCTTCTTGTGGAGGAGCCTGTGGAGGTGCCGGAGCACGTGACGGTGATTCAGGTGGCGGACACCCGTTATGCCATGGCCTGTGTATCGGCGGCGTATTTTGACTATCCGGCGGAGAAGATGAAGATCATCGGTATCACCGGCACAAAGGGAAAGACGACCACCACCTATATGGTGAAATCCATTCTGGAGAGCGCCGGTTACCGGGTGGGACTGATCGGAACCATTGAGATTATCATCGGCAAGGAGGCCATTCACGCCAGCCATACTACGCCGGAATCCTATCTGATTCAGGAATATTTTGCGAAGATGGTGGAAGCGGGCTGCGATACCGTGGTGATGGAAGTGTCCTCTCAGGGGCTAATGATGCACCGTACCGCCTGCATTCCCTTTGAACTTGGTATTTTTACAAATATAGAGCCGGACCATATCGGTCCCGGCGAACACGGCAGCTTTGAGGAATATATGGCCTGCAAGGGCATGTTGTTCAAACAGTGCAAAAAGGGCATTGTAAATATTGACGACGTACACTGGAAGACTGTGCTGCAGGGCCATACCTGCGAACTGGAGACTTTTGGGTTTTCGGAGGACGCGGATTTCCGGGCGGTAGATACAAGGTTGGTGAGCCGGCCCGGATATCTTGGCATTGCCTATCAGGTGCAGGGGAAACTGGCGTTTCCGGTGGAGATCGACATTCCCGGAAAGTTCAGTGTGTACAATTCCCTGACAGCCATCGCTATCTGCAGCCATTTTGACGTGTCTGTGGAAAAGATCCAAGCGGCGCTGAAGGTGGCGAAGGTTAAGGGCCGTGTGGAGATGGTCAAGGTTTCCGACGAGTTTACCCTGATGATCGACTATGCCCACAATGCCATGGCCCTTCAAAGCCTGCTTGGCACGTTGCGGGAATATCATCCCCACAGGCTGGTGAGCGTGTTCGGGTGCGGCGGCAACAGGAGCAAGCTGCGCCGCTATGAGATGGGGGAGGTTAGCGGAAGGCTGGCAGATTTTACCATTATCACTTCCGACAATCCCCGGTTTGAGGAACCGTTGGATATTATCGCGGACATCCGCACCGGTATGGATAAGACGGATGGAAAATTTATCGAGATCCCGGACCGGAAGGAGGCTATCGCCTACGCCATCCGCAACGGGCAGCCGGGGGATATCATTGTCCTTGCGGGGAAAGGCCACGAGGATTATCAGGAGATCAAAGGCGTGAAATATCCCATGGATGAGCGGGTGCTGATTGCGGAAATCTTGGAAGAGAATAAGAAGGAACAACAGGAAAACAGATAAATCTCTCTGAGGCGCGGACGCCGGATGAGAGCAGAGAACGGAGCCGGTATGTGTAAGTATGCAAATGTGATCGTGGATATTGCGCTGGAAAAACTGGATAAGACCTTTCAGTATAAGGTGCCGGCACAGATGCGGTCCGGGCTCTGCGCCGGTATGGAGGTCCGGGTGCCCTTCGGTGCAGGCAACCGGCTGATCAACGGTTATGTGCTGGAGCTTACGGACACGCCGGAATATGAGGAGAGCAGATTAAAGGAGATCGCCGGGATCCCCACGGAAAGCGTCAGCGTTGAGAGCCACTTTATCCGGCTGGCGGCGTGGATGCGGGAAACCTACGGGGCCACCATGATCCAGTGCCTGAAAACAGTATCTCCCATCCGCAGAAAGATCCGGCTGCGCGCAAAGAGATATGTGCGCCTGCAGACGGACGTCCGGCAGACAGAACAGCTTTTGGAAACATACAGAAAAAAGCATGCAAAAGCGAAAGCGCGTCTTCTGGAAGCCTTTCTGGAACAGACGGACGCCCGCCGGGAGCAAGGATCGGGGCCTATGGCGGGAGAGGCTTTTTTGAAAGATGACAGAGAGGGACCCGTCCTGCCTTGGGAACTGGTCAGCGGAAAACTGAACATTTCGGCGGCCACATTAAAGGCCATGGAGCGTGACGGCGTTATCCGCATTGACCTTGAGAGAGTTTACAGAAATCCAGTGGGAGACAGAACCGACAAAGAGACGGGACCGGCGCTCCATGCCAGCCAACAGGCGGTGGTGGACGGGGTGATGTCTGATTTTGCGGAGAAAACCTCCACGGTCAGCCTCATCCACGGCATCACGGGCAGCGGAAAGACAGAGATCTATATCGAAGTGGCGGCCCGTATGGCGGCTCTTGGCAGACAATCTATCGTGCTGATCCCCGAGATCGCCCTGACATACCAGACGGTGATGCGTTTTTACAGGCGGTTTGGTCAAAGAGTATCCATCATCAACAGCCGCATGTCCGCCGGGGAGCGGTTCGATCAGTTTGACCGGGCAAAAAACGGCGAGATCGATGTGATCATCGGTCCAAGGAGCGCCTTGTTCACACCTTTTTTACAGTTGGGTGCTATTATTATAGATGAAGAACATGAGGGAACCTATAAAAGTGAGACCATGCCGTGCTATCACGCCAGAGAGACGGCCATTCAACGGGCAAAGATGACGGGAGCCTGTGTGGTCCTTGGCAGCGCCACACCTTCTCTGGAGGCGTATACGAAAGCGCTGGAGGGAGAATACCGGTTGTATACCTTAACGGAGCGCAGGGGCAGCGGCACGCTTCCGCAGGTGGAGATCACCGACTTAAGAGAGGAACTTGCCGCGGGCAACCGCTCTATGTTCGGCAGGCGGCTTGCGGAGGAAATAAGGGATCGGCTGGCCAAAAAGGAGCAGGTGATGCTGTTCCTGAACCGAAGGGGATTTGCGGGATTTGTGTCCTGCCGGGAATGCGGATATGCCTTGAAATGTCCTCACTGTGACGTTTCCCTTTCCTATCACAGAGACGGACGGCTCCACTGTCATTATTGCGGCTATTCCACGCCCATGGTAAAAGCCTGTCCCAAGTGCGGGTCAAGATACATCGGGGCCTTTAAAGCTGGCACCCAGCAGGTGGAGGAAGCGGTCAAAAAGGCGTTCCCGGAGGCGCGGGTGCTGCGGATGGATATGGATACGACCCGAAAAAAGGGCGGTCACGAAGCCATTCTGGAGCAGTTTGCAAACGAGGAGGCGGACATTCTCGTAGGGACGCAGATGATCGTCAAGGGCCATGATTTTAAAAATGTGACGCTGATGGGCGTCCTTGCGGCGGATATGTCCCTGATGTCTTCCGATTACCGGGCGGCGGAGCGGACCTTTCAGCTACTTGCGCAGGCAGCGGGCCGGGCCGGACGGAGTGAAAAGCCCGGCAAAGTGATCATCCAGACCTATCAGCCTCCGCAGCGACGCCCACACGGTCAAAGCGGCCGGGAACACCGAGGG
>CANQQN010000184.1 GCA_947625995.1 uncultured Lachnospiraceae bacterium | reverse complement strand
CCGGCGGGAGAGCCCACCGAAGGGCCCACCGAGGAACCGACAGGAGAGCCCACCGAGGGGTCCACAGAGGAACCGTCAGGATTCCCCACAGAGGAGCCCACCGAGGAACCGGCGGGAGATTCCACCGAGGAGCCTGCGGAAGGACCGACAGGGGATCCCACCGAGGGGCCTGCAGAGGGTGGCCAGCTATAAGCGTTGGTGACGTACACAGTTGAAAAATCTGCCGAAAGTCCCTTGACAATACCGTTTTAAATGTTATACTGAAATGCAGATAAGAATATCGTCAAAGCGATGATAGGAAGAGTAGGATGAGAAACCATTCAGAGAGAAATGCGTTTGGTGCGAGCATTTTATGGGGCATGATCCGAAGACCACCCTAGAGCGGCTCTAATACAGCCCGGCCGGCGCCGTTACCGCCAGAGAAAGTGGCGCTTGCAAGAAGGGTGGAACCGCGGTATTTTGGATATCGTCCCTGAACGGTCTTTTGGCCGTTCAGGGATATTTTATTATGAGTAAGGAGGAACAAACATTGAAGATCACATTAAAGGACGGTTCCGTAAAGGAATACGCACAGGCCATGTCCGTACTTGAAATTGCAGAAGATCTGAGTGCAGGCCTTGCCAGAGTGGCAACAGCGGGCGAGGTTGACGGGGAGACGGTGGATCTTAGGACGGTTCTTGATAAAGACTGCGCCTTGAATATTCTCACCTTTGATAGCGAGGCGGGAGCGGGCGCATTCCGCCATACCACCTCCCATATTATGGCACAGGCCGTCAAACGGCTGTATCCCGGTACAAAGCTTGCTATCGGCCCTTCCATTGCCGACGGCTTTTATTACGATCTGGACTGTGAGACGCCGCTGACTTCGGAGGATCTGGAAAAGATCGAGGCGGAGATGAAAAAGATCGTAAAAGAGGATCTTGCCATTACCCGTTTTACAAAGCCTAGAGACGAAGCGATCGCGTATTTTAAAGAAAAAGACGAACCATATAAAGTGGAATTGATCGAGGATCTGCCGGAAGACGCCGAGATCAGCTTTTATCAGCAGGGAGAGTTTGTGGATCTGTGCGCCGGACCTCATTTGATGAGCACAAAGCCCGTCAAGGCCTTCAAGCTGACAAGCCTTGCGGGGGCATACTGGCGGGGCAGCGAGAAAAACAAGATGCTCACAAGGATCTACGGGACTTCCTTCACGAAAAAGGCGGATCTTGACGCATATCTGACACGTCTGGAGGAAGCAAAGAAGCGCGACCACAGAAAGCTTGGCAAACAGCTTGGCCTGTTCATGCTGCGGGATGAGGGACCGGGGTTCCCGTTCTTCCTTCCCAAGGGAATGGAACTGAAAAATAGGCTGCTTGATTATTGGAGGGAGATCCACAAAAAGGCGGGTTATGTGGAGATCTCGACCCCGATCATGCTGAGCCGTCATCTGTGGGAGACTTCCGGCCACTGGGATCACTACAAGGACAACATGTACACAACAGTCATCGACGAGACAGATTTTGCCATTAAGCCCATGAACTGCCCCGGCGGCATTCTTGTGTATCAGTCGGAGCCCCGTTCTTACAGGGATCTGCCCCTGCGTATGGGTGAGCTTGGCCTTGTGCACCGCCATGAAAAATCCGGCCAGCTTCACGGTCTGATGCGCGTGCGCTGCTTTACGCAGGACGACGCTCATATTTTTATGACGCCGGAGCAGATACGTCCGGAGATCAAAGGCGTTGCAAAGCTGATCGATGAGGTCTATCAGCTTTTTGGATTTAAATACCATGTGGAACTGTCTACCCGACCGGAAGATTCCATGGGCAGCGACGAGGACTGGGAGATGGCCACGGACGCTCTGCGGGGCGCGCTGGACGATCTGGGTCTGGATTATGTGGTCAATGAAGGCGACGGCGCATTTTACGGTCCAAAGATTGACTTTCATCTGGAGGATTCCATCGGCAGGACATGGCAGTGCGGGACCATCCAGTTGGATTTCCAGCTTCCCCTGCGGTTTGAACTGGAATATACCGGCGCAGACGGTGAGAAGCACCGTCCCATTATGATCCACAGAGTTGCATTTGGTTCTATCGAGCGGTTTATCGGCATCCTCATCGAGCATTTTGCAGGCGCGTTCCCCACATGGCTGGCGCCGGAGCAAATTCGGGTGCTGCCTATTTCCGACAAATATCTGGACTACGCGGAAAAAGTCAATGAGACATTGAAAGAAAACGGCCTTTCCAGCACGGTTGACAGCCGGGCAGAGAAGATCGGATACAAGATCCGGGAGAGCCGTCTGGCAAAGGTGCCTTATATGCTTGTGGTAGGTGCGAAGGAAGAGGAAGAAGGTTTGGTTTCCGTGCGCAGCCGTTTTCTCGGAGACGAGGGACAGAAATCTCTTGCGCAGTTTATGGAAGAGATCAAAGAGGAGATCCGTACAAAAAAAATCCGCGAAGTGGAGATCGAAGAGAATAATTAATCCGGTGTGAAGCATACTATCTTTGTGAATTTCATGATGCAAGGCCCCTTTGGCGTCCGGCATCTGCAGGCATCATGGAATCATCATATGTTAGGAGGTAGCAGCTATGCCCGATTTAGTATGTTCAGCTGTTGACTGCGTATTCAATGACGAGAAGCTCTGCACCGCGGACAAAATCCACATTGAGGATGATACCTGCTGTGAGAGCTACTGCGATGATCCGAGAACGGAGAACAGCGGCTGCAGCTGCAAGTAAGTGACATGGAGGGCGTTTCAGAGCAGGATTTCTGTTTTGAAACGCCCTCCGTTCATGAATACCCGACAGCTTCCCGTGTAAACACAGATCTGTCCCACAAAGGCCGGTCAGGGAACCGGAAGGCAAAATCTGTGAAATACTTGCTTTTAGATACAGAAATTGGTAAAATCAAACAATAAGAGCTTGATCTGAGAGGAACGGTTGTTTTGGATGCGTATACGGTATTTGCGGAAGTTTATGATCTGTTTATGGAAGAAGTCCCCTACGAAGAGTGGCGGGATTTCCTTGTGGCGCAAATGGGTAAAAACGGTATTACCGACGGACTGGTACTGGATCTTGGGTGCGGCACCGGCACGCTGACGACGCTTCTTGCAAAAGCGGGATATGATATGATCGGCGTGGATCTGTCTGAGGACATGCTGGAGCGCGCTTTTGAGAAGCGGCAGCAGGAGGACCTTGATATTTTATATCTTTGTCAGGACATGTGTTCCTTTGAACTGTACGGAACGGTTCGGGCGGTCATATGCGCCTGCGACTCCCTGAATTATATTACAAAACAGTCGGATCTGAAGAAAGTGTTCCGGCTTGTGAACAATTATCTGGATCCCGGCGGACTGTTTTTGTTTGACATGAATACCCCTTATAAATACAGGGAGCTTTTGGGAGACCATGTATTTGCGGACAACAGCGATCATGGCAGTTTCATATGGGAGAACCATTTTGATGAGGAGGAGCAGATCAACGAATATGCGCTGACGCTCTATCTGCGGGAGGAGCATGAAAAGTACCAACGTTTTGAGGAATATCACTACCAGCGCGCCTACGACCGCGAGACGGTGGAACGTCTCCTGAAAGAGGCGGGGCTGGAGCTTCTGGCGGTTTATGATAATTATACGGAGAAAGCACCGTCAAAGGATTGTGAAAGGCTTTGTTTTGTCGCACGGGAATGCGAAAAAAATGCCCGTGACCGGCATATGGGAAATGGCCGTAAAGAATAAGGTGCGGAAGAGATAATGGAGAATAGTGTAACGCTCCGGAATGAGGAATTTTATGGAAGATTATATTTTAAGAGCAACAGCGGGGGAAGGT
>CANQQN010000183.1 GCA_947625995.1 uncultured Lachnospiraceae bacterium | reverse complement strand
TGAACATAAGATCTGCGCTGTGGCGCCGGGCAGTTCTTCCCCGATACTGCCCGGCGCCACAGCGCAGATCTTATGTTCATGGCCCATAGAAATCCCCCTTACTCCTTTATGCCCAGAAAAGCTGACAGCGCGCCCCGCTTTCCGTGGCTTGCCCGGTGGGAATGCAGAAGCTCCGCATTACAGCAGGTACAGATATCCGTTACCTGAAGCTTCTCCGGCAAGATCCCGGCCATAGTCAGCACCGCCTCGTTGGCTTTCCAGAGATTCAACTGGTACTTGCCGTTATCCTTCCGGTAAAACAACCGGCTGTGCCAGTCTTCGGGAAAGCTTTCCGCAAACCGGAGGATCACATCTTCGCTGACTTCATAACAGTCCTGACAGATAGAGGGACCGACAGCGGCGTAAACATCCTCCGGCCGCGTGCCGTACTCCTGTTTCATCAGTTCCAGCGTCACTCTGCCCATATGCGCCACGGTGCCCCGCCAGCCGGAATGGGACAGCCCGATGGCTCTGTGTACCGGGTCCACAAAATACAGAGGCACGCAGTCTGCGTAGGTGGTTACCAGCACCGCACCGGGCACGTTGGTTACAAGACCGTCCACATCTGTGTATCCTCTTTCTTTTGTATATCCCTTCCCCAGATCCTCCTTTTTCACCACCCGCACATTGGTGGTATGGGTCTGCTGGGACATGACGGATTTTTCCGGGTCGCCGCCGATGGCAGTGATGAACCGCCTTAAGTTTTCCTTTACGTTTGCAGGATCGTCTCCCTGACCATAGCTGAAATTCAATTCCCCCAGATATCCGGGACTTACGCCGCCGATGCGGGTGGAAAAGCCTTGGATCACCATGCCGGTCTGTTCCAGCATCGGAAATACCAGATAAGGGATCCCCATAGATTCCCTTACCTCCAATACGGGCTCTGTCCTGCCGTCATCATGGGACTTTCTTATCAATCTGATCTCTTTCTCCATAGGATCACTCCCGAAATTAAAGAATCCACTCATTTATCTATTTATAGAGCAAAATCAAAGGCATTCACAATGTGCCGGATTTTTGTGCCAAGGATCTCTACCACATCAAATCTGCAGGGAATCCGCTCCCAGAGACCGCAGGT
Organism: uncultured Lachnospiraceae bacterium; assembly: GCA_947625995.1. Classification (GTDB taxonomy): domain Bacteria; phylum Bacillota; class Clostridia; order Lachnospirales; family Lachnospiraceae; genus CANQUC01. Next base: position 2,698 of record CANQQN010000183.1, on the reverse strand, counting down.
CACAAGATAATGCATGGCCGCTCTGGATATGCGCGCCTGCTTTCTGCGATCCACGGCTTCTCCCGGCGTACCGCAGGCAGAAGTCTTCCTGTATTTTACTTCCACAAAGACCATGGTCTTCCCGTCTCTTGCCACAATATCCACTTCACTCTGTCGGATACGGTAGTTCATCTCCAAGATCTCGTATCCTTTTTCTCTTAAGTAATCCGCCGCCAGTTTCTCCTTGTCCGTGCCAAGGGCGCGCAAATTACGTTTCTCCAAATGCGATCTCCTTATTTTCCTGACAGGATATTTTTTATAAAGCTGCGCCGGTGGATGGGACAAGGCCCGTAAGCCCTGATCGCTTCCATATGCTTTGCGCTTCCGTACCCTTTGTTTTCCGCAAATCCGTACTGAGGAAACAGCAAATCATATTCCTCCATCATACGGTCTCTTGTAACCTTTGCCACAATGCTTGCCGCGGCAATGGAGATGCTCTTCGCGTCCCCGTGAATGATGGGAACCTGCTTCATAGGCAATCCCGGTATCGTAACGGCGTCGTTCAGCAAAAGATCCGGTTCCACCGGAAGCTTTGACACTGCCTGAACCATGGCTTCATAAGTGGCCTGCAGGATATTGATCTGGTCGATCCGCTCATGGCTGACGCAGCCCACGCCTACGCCAAGAGCCTTTTCCATGATCACTTCATAAAGCGCTTCTCTCTTTGCCGCCGAGAGCTTTTTGGAATCGTCCACATACAGAATCTCACAGCCTTTTGGCAAGATAACGGCGCAGGCCACCACAGGGCCTGCCAGCGGTCCCCGTCCAACCTCATCAATGCCGCAGATTGCCTCGTATTCGGCGTATTTTCGCTCGTAAGCCGTCATCCGGTGAATGCGGACCTTTTCCCTCTCAAAAGCTTCCAAAGCGTTTCCGGCGCTTTTTACCACGGCCTGCACGCCTGCCCGCGGGTCCGCCCTATAGGCGTCGATAAACGCAGGAAGCGCCTCCGGCGATGTCTGTTTATATTGTTCTCTGATCTCTTTTATCGGTTTGTCCACGTTACGGTTCCTCCAATGTGATCCTTCCGATCTGACCGCTCCTGAAGTCGTCCAGCAGAAGATTCGCGGCCTTTAAAAGATCCGGCTCTCCGCCCTTCTGCAGGCAGCCCCTGCGGTCCGCGACGGTCTTTAAAATAACGAAGGGCTCCGAACCTGCGCCGCAGGTCAGGGAAGATCTCTGTTCCCCAAGAGAAGTCTCTGTCATCTCTTTCTCATCAAAACCGTATTTATTTGCCAGTAATCCTTTATAGTCCTTCTGTAAAAATCGGATCAGTTCTAAAGCAAGCTCTTCGGTATTGACGATCTCGTCGTTCATAGAACCGATCAGCGCCAGATTCTTTCCCGTTTCCTGATCCTCAAATTTCGGCCACAGAATGCCGGGGGTATCCAAAAGCTCAACGTTTTTGTTCAGTCGGATCCACTGCTTTCCTTTTGTGACGCCCGGCTTGTTTCCGGTCTTTGCGCAGGCCTTTCCGGCAAAGCTGTTGATAAAGGTGGATTTCCCTACATTTGGGATCCCGGCTACCATGGCGCGGACAGGACGGTTTAAGATGCCCCTCTTTCGATCCCGTTCGATCTTTTCTTTGCAGGCCTCCGTCACCGCGTTCTGGATGGCTTTCATGCCGGCGCCGTTTTTGGAATTTACGGATACCACAGAATATCCCTTTTCGTTGAAATAAGCTTCCCATTTCTGATTGACGGAAGAATCCGCCAGATCCGCTTTGTTCAAAAGGATCAGCCGCGCCTTATTTTTCCCCAAGGTATCGATATCGGGATTTTGGGAGCTTTTGGGAATGCGCGCGTCCAGAAGCTCGATGATCAGATCGATCAGTTGTATGTTTTCCTGCATCATGCGCTTTGCTTTGGTCATATGACCGGGATACCATTGATACTGCATGTATGTATAGCCTGCCTTTCAGATCTGTGATAAAAAAAAGAGACCGAAGCAAAAGTTATCCCTTTGGTCAGTCTCTTTTCATTTCCAACTCTATGAAACCTATGATTATTTCACAAGCTCTTTTACTTTTGCTTTCTTACCTATGCGACTTCTCAGATAGGTCAGTTTTGCACGGCGGACCTTACCATGACGTACAACCTCAACTTTTTCCACATTGGGGGAATGCAGCGGCCATGTCTTCTCAACGCCGATGCCGTTGGAACTCTTTCTCACGGTAAATGTCTTGCGGTTGCTGCCGCCTTGGATCTTCAGCACGGTACCCTCGAACACCTGAATCCTCTCACGGTTTCCTTCTTTTACTTTTGCGGATACCCGTACCGTATCGCCTACACGAAATACAGGCACAGTTTCTTTGCACTGCTCTGCTTCGATCTTTCTGATGATTTCGTTCATCTGTTGTGACCTCCTTCATATTTGGATGTTCTTAATACCGGCATGAAACATGCACCAACGTAACAGAGGACCATCTTCTTTGTCTCACAGAGTTAAACTATACCATAGGAATTTGTAAAAAGCAAGTGTTTTTGAAAAATCCACCGGTATTTTTGCATTTCGCCGGCTGTCTGGTAAGCGCAAGGTTGTGGCTGCCGGCCCACGCATCCGCCCGCCAAAATACAGGGTTAAAAAAAGATCCCCCGGAAACTATGAAAAACCGGGGGATCTTTTTCATATGATCAAACGTCCATACGCGGGAGGTGAG
>CANQQN010000182.1 GCA_947625995.1 uncultured Lachnospiraceae bacterium | reverse complement strand
AAATTTCAGGGGCCGGAGTAACTCAATCAAGCTACGCCGGCCCCTGTTTGGAACTATCTATTTCCCGACAGCCCCTTTTTTGCGTATAAACAAAGAGAGAAAAGATGAAGAAAAACGGATCATCTGACCGAAAAAGCGGGCAGGTGACTGTTAACCGGAAAACCTTCAGCATTTCAACAAGGGTTGTTTTTCCACAGTTACTAATCCTTCAAATGTAATTAGCATTGTTACCACCTTATTTAGAAAGAATATTATTGTATATCCATTTGATATCTTCAATTGACTTTCCTATATTGGCACGTCCATTTCCAATAGGATAAAAAATCGGAAAACACCTATAAGTTTTTCCATTGATCACCTTTTCAAATTGTTTTTTTCTACATTGAGAAACAGATATATTTTGATTCAAAAATACAGAACTCACTTGATTTCCAAAGAGTACTATTACTTTGGGATTGATTATCTCAATTTCCCTTTCAAGTAATGACAAGTATTCATGATATATTTTGTTTGAAATTAGTTTTGCATCTGTTTGCGTGCATTTTCCCAAGTTTGTTAGAAAAATTCGATTTCTGGATACTTCAGAATATACTTGATCTGCAAAATCAGAAGTCCAGTCCTTTGGTTTTATCCTTTTAATTTCCTGATACACTTCCTCATTAAATTTCCCAATAGCAACAAATAAATCCCAAATATTTTTTGTTCCAACCCAAGGTGCTCGTATACCAGTCCATTCGGGATACGATGCTATATTTTTTCCAGTCGGATTCATAAATACAAAACAAATATCGGGAGCTTCCATACATCCGCCATAAAAAATAGATTTTAATTTAGGATCGCCATATTTGTATTGCATCTCGTCATATTTTTCATTAAGTTTATTTAAAGTCATCTTAAATCCTCTCTCGTATTATAGAGTCATACCCACTCTTTACCTATTCTATGGTTTCGGGTATGCTGTTTAAGATGCTGTGGATTGGTTCTCTCCTCCTACCGCATAGACGGTTTTTTGTAGGCTCCAACCACAGCCTCTTTGTCCCAATGTTAATCAGTTAGATGCCGCATGACGGTTTGCCTAATAGTGACGCCAACACATGACGCTTACCTCGAGAACGGCACTGACATAGGACTTACTGTTGGTAAATTTATAGTAGCATATGCAGGGTTGCTTTTGTTTCATTTTTTTGTCAAATTGAGACCCCTTAAGTTCGTGGAAACTGCCGATTTGAAACATTTTTCCGCCCTTTTTATTAGTTACCCGGTTACAGGATGAAACTTATTCTGGTCCAATGCGAAAAGGCTGTTATGATTAGATGAAACAAAACGTTTGTATGCCCGTTTAAGGGCATCCTTATTAGCGGGATGTATAAGAGCGATAACAAAGAATTTATTATTAGGAGTATGATTGTTTATTGAACCCGATTCATCTATGTAAATATTCATTTGAAGATACTCCTTGAAAATGGATGTAGTTCTATTTGAGTATATCAGAAAAAATGAGAAAGGACAAATATTTTATGGGATTTTTGAGTGGATTTTAATCCTGTCGCGTACGGTTGACAAAACTCTTTATGGATGCTATAATACCTATTATTTCTATATGAAAAGTATGCAAATAGGAGGGGCCGGATAAAGGATTAAAATGGATTTGAAGGAAAAGCTGATCAAGCAACTGAAGTTTTACCATTTGGCTACGGACATTCGTTTACAGTTGTCGGATGAAAAGGGAACGGTTCTGCGCACATACGGGGACCCCTTTTCTTATTGTAAGATGTTGCGGGAGGCGTGCGGCAGGCAGGACTTCTGCGGCGAGACACATGGTGACGGATGGAAACAGGCGGTGTGGCTGAAGGATGGCTACATTTATGACTGTCCCTGCGGGCTGGTGCATTTCTCCGTTCCGTTAATCGTGGGGGATCAGCCGTTATATCATATACTGGCCGGGCCTGTAGCGCTGGAGTATCCGGATATTATGCTCATAGACCAGATCATAGAGGCTTACGGATGCTCCCTCAACTATCGGAAACGGCTGTACGGCGCTATAAGCGGTGTACCTGTGGTGGAGCCGGGCCGCCTGCAATACTTGAATGAACTGCTGAATGCTCTGATAAAAAATCTGGCAGATAGCTGGAACAAGGAGAGTAGTGAGGCAAAAAGTCAGGTAAAAGAAGAGAAGGAAAGCAAAGAACCAATCTGTCAGCCGGTGATGAAAAATGCCCTTCGTTACATAGAAGGGCATTATCGAGAAAATATCAGTCTGGGACAGGTGGCAAAATATGTGGGCCTCAATACGACCTATTTCTCCACCCTGTTCAAGCAGGAGATGGGCATCAACTTTTCCAAGTACCTTACAAAAAAACGCATAGACGAGGCCTGCCGGTTGCTTCTGGAGACGAACATGTCCCTTGTAGCCGTGGCCTCGGAACTGGGGTTTGACAATCAGAGCTATTTTTCCAGAATATTCAAGCGGCAGATGGGTATATCGCCGAAGCTGTATCGGCAGAACGGGGGAAAATGACTCACTGTTTGCTGGGGCCGGGGTGGTTTCTTACGGTGCGGTACCGGGACAGTAAGGGAATCGTATGTGCTGTCAGGGGCACAGTGATCGGGGTTGTCCGATCCCAGTCTGACAGATCCGGTTTCAGTATATGGCAGTCCGGAGCGATAGAAAGGATTTGCCGCTGAATCCGTTTTGTTTCCTCTGACGGCAGCAGACCTGTCTTCGATAGAAAGACCAAGGGACTGTTGCGCAGCTGCGATTTAAAAAAATCCCCGGACAGCAGCATGCGCCGCTCAAAGGAGGTGGCGTCCACCACGGATACTACATGGTGTATCAACGCTTTGTCCGGCAACATGCGCTGTACAAGGGGCAGCAGATCCGTCAGCCTTGCAGTGCCTGAGGGCTCCAGCAGGATCCGGCCGAAGGTTCCCCAGCGTGAAATGTCTGTTATTGTCTGCTCCAGCATGTCAGTACGGCTGCAGCAAATACATCCCATGGGGATCTCCGTTACGAATACGTCGGGACTCGACGCGGCAGAGCCGCGCATGTCCCGGACAGCCTGATGAGAAAGGCGTACCTTTCCCTGTTCATTTTCTATCAGCGCTACGGCTTCATGAGCATAGACAGTGTCCAGAAGACGCAGGATCAGTGTTGATTTCCCTGCCCCCTGAACACCGGAGATAATATCTACTCTAATCATATCTGTCAGATCCCGTACTCTGCGGGACTATACTTTGTGTCGTCTACTTCTTCCTTCATTTCTGCGATAAATGCTTCTTCATCCTCGGGAATATCGTCCACTTGCTCCTGAAGCATACCGATCCAGTTTTCCTCCCGCTCGTCCAGTGTCAGTTCTTTGTTATCTACAGCCCGCTGCAGGATGTCCAGGGAACGTTTGGCGGTGTTCAGCGTGCGCAGGAAAGGATCTTGGGTCTTAACGATCTCCGAAGCGATCTCAAATACTACGTCAGGTTTCAGCATATACGCCTGAGGATCCAGATAGCAGTCAGACTCTACCAGCAAATCCCGCATCAGCTTTGCGTGACCTTTCTCCGCTGCCTTATTCATGAGACGGCAGTCATAGATCAGCTGTTCCGTGGAAACCACAGGGGCAAAGCCGGAAAGTAGTTTTACCTGCTGCACAGATTCATTGCTCCACAGATCGGCCACCGAGGCGGCGATGTTGCCAATGGGGCTGAAGTGGGCGCAGGCGGCGGACTTGCCTTCCAGAGCAATGGGAGTGCCGGTGATGGCCTTCAGATATACGTTTTCATAAGCACAGTCTTTGCTGGGGCCCACAGCGCCGTTTTCAATGGCCACCAGCGCCTGGGACAGCGCCCGC
>CANQQN010000181.1 GCA_947625995.1 uncultured Lachnospiraceae bacterium | reverse complement strand
GAACAGGCTGCCGGGAAATGTGAATTTCTGCTTTGAGGGCATTGAGGGGGAATCCCTGCTGCTCCTTCTGGACGATAAGGGCATCAGCGCATCCTCAGGGTCTGCCTGCACGTCCGGTTCACTGGATCCCAGCCATGTGCTGCTTGCCATTGGACGCGTTCACGATATCGCCCATGGTTCCCTGCGCCTGACGCCTTCCGAGGACAATACGGCGGAGGAGATGGATTATATCATTCAGTCGGTAAAAGAGGTTGTAGAGTATCTGAGAAAGATGTCTCCTGTATGGAGAGATCTGCAGGAGGGAAAGAAAGAATATGTTATACAGTGAAAAGGTAATGGATCATTTTAAAAATCCCCGCAATGTAGGAGTGATCGAAAACGCCGACGGCGTGGGGGAGGTAGGAAACGCCAAATGTGGTGACATCATGCGCATCTACTTAAAGATCGACAACGACGTCATTACGGATGTGAAGTTTGAGACCTTCGGCTGCGGTTCTGCCATTGCGTCGTCGTCCATGGCCACGGAGATGATCAAGGGGAAACCCCTGTCGGAAGCCATGGAACTGACCAATAAGGCGGTGGCGGAGGCGCTTGACGGACTTCCCGCTTACAAGATGCACTGTTCCGTGCTTGCGGAAGAGGCCATCAAAAACGCCATCCTCGATTATTACAAAAAGAACGGTATCGAGTACGATCACAGCCAGTTTCCCGACTGCGAGACCTGCGGCCACTGTGAATAAGAGAGAACCGGATATTTCAGGAAGGGGCTGCCCCAAAATATCAGACGATGAGCCTGTAGATCGGGCTTTTGGATGGATATTTTGCGGCGGTCTTTTTTTCTACGGTTGACAGGCAAAAAAAACGCTCATATAATTTAATTACAGGGAATATGACGAAAACAGGATGCAAAAAAGCGGCCCTGTTTTCCGAAACAGACATATTTTTGGGAGGAGCCCGAAATGGGAGAAGTATTCAATAACAGTATTCGCGATATCGTATCGGGGATCGTGGAAAATTATCAGGCGGAGGAGATCTTTATCACAAAGCCGGGGCTGAAATTTCCCAGCCGCCGGGTGATCATTGATTTTCTGCGAAATACGCGCCGGGTATTGTTTCCCGGTTATTTTGGAAATGAAAATTTTACAGGCGCAAATCCCGCGTATTTTGTGGGCAACAGCCTTTTGGATCTGAAACAGGAGCTTTGCGAGCAGTTGTTCGCCGCGCTGTCTTACACCAGCGAGGAGCAGAATGAGGATCAGATCTGCGAGAGGGCGGAGAAGATCTGTACTGAATTTTTCAAAAAGCTGCCCTATGTGCAGAATATGCTGTTAAAAGATGTACAGGCGGCTTTCGACGGGGATCCCGCGGCAAAGAGCAAGGAGGAGATCATTCTGTCTTATCCCGGCGTTTTTGCTATTTATGTGTACCGGATCGCCCACGAACTGTATGTACAGAACGTGCCGTTGATCCCAAGGATCATGACGGAATATGCCCACAGCCGCACGGGTATTGACATTAATGCAGGCGCCGTGATCGGGGAATACTTTTTTATGGATCATGGTACCGGCATCGTGATCGGGGAGACAACGGTGATCGGAGACCACGTGAAGTTGTATCAGGGTGTGACGCTGGGGGCGCTTTCTACCAGAATGGGACAGCAGCTTTCCGGTGTCAAACGACATCCCACCATTGAGAACAACGTAACGATCTATTCTAACGCTTCCGTGCTTGGCGGCAATACGGTGATCGGAGAAAATACGGTGATCGGCGGCAGCGCGTTTATCACGGAATCCGTTCCCGCGGATACAAAGGTCAGTATCAAAAGTCCGGAGCTTACCTTGAAGGGACCGAAACAGAAGGATGTCTGGTATTGGGAGATCTGACAAAAGCACCGGAATTCAAAAGGGCGGACATCTGTCAGAAGTGAAATGATCAGTGAAAAAAGAACGATCGGAAAGGAGTGCAGTTTATGGAACATTATAATCCTTTGCTCAAAAACGTGGATACATCCACCAAGTTTTTTACTATCGGAGAGATCATGCTCCGGTTAAGTCCCCCAAATTATGAAAAGATTAGGATGTCAAACAGTTTTGAAGCAAGCTATGGCGGCAGCGAGGCAAACATTGCCCTTGCACTGGCAAATCTCGGTGTGGACAGTACCTTTTTCAGCGTAGTGCCCAACAACAGCCTTGGCAAAAGCGCCATACGTATGCTGCGCAGCAACGATGTCCACTGTACCCCTATGATTTTAAGTACGCCGGAGGAAACGCCTACCCACAGGCTGGGTACGTACTATCTGGAAACCGGCTACGGCATCCGTGCCAGCAAGGTCACCTATGATCGGAAGCACAGCGCCATCACTGAATATGATTTTGAGAAGGTGGATCTGAACCGGCTTTTGGACGGCTATGACTGGCTGCATTTAAGCGGCATCACCCCCGCGCTCGGAGGGGGATGCAGGAAGCTGATCTTAAACAGTCTGGAAACGGCCAAGGAAAAGGGAATGACCGTCAGCTTTGATGGAAATTTCAGAAGCGCCCTGTGGAGTTGGGAGGAGGCCAGAGATTTCTGTACGCTGTGCCTTCCTTATATAGATGTGCTTATCGGCATCGAGCCCTATCACCTCTGGAAGGACGAATCCGATCACAGCAAAGGCGACTGGAAGGACGGCGTGCCCCTGCAGCCTTCTTATGAGCAGCAGGATGAGATCTTTCAGGCGTTTATCGAGCGATATCCGAATATCAAGTGTATTGCCCGTCATGTGCGTTACGCCCACAGCGGCAGCGAAAACAGTTTAAAGGCCTTTATGTGGTATGAGGGGCATACCTTTGAGAGCCGTCTGTTTACCTTTAATATTTTGGATCGTGTGGGCGGCGGAGACGCTTTTGCAAGCGGCCTGATCTACGCCATGATCCATAAATACCGCCCCATGGATATGATCAATTTCGCGGTGGCAAGCAGCGTCATCAAGCATACCATTCACGGAGACGCCAACATCACGGACGACGCAAAGAGTATTCTCAATCTGATGAACATGAATTATGACATCAAAAGATAATAAGAAAATAGGAGGATTAAAGAAAGGGTCATGCGTTCCCTGCCCGCAGGGAAAAGCATGACCCTTTTGGATCAAAAAGCACAAAGCAAAAGACAGTCGGCTATCAACAGGATTCCGCGATGGTGTAGATCAGCCTTTCGGAGTCATCCCAGCCAAGACAGGGATCGGTGATGGACTTTCCATAAACGCCTTCGCCTACCTTCTGGCAGCCTTCTTCAATATAGCTCTCGATCATAACGCCTTTTACAAGCTTTGCGATGTCCGGTGAATGGCGCCGGCTGTGGAGCACTTCTTTGGTGATGCGGATCTGCTCCTTAAACTGCTTGTTGGAGTTGGAATGATTGGCGTCCACCAGACAGGCGGGATTCTTGTAATCCTTCTGGTTGTAGAGCTCCAGCAGCAGATTCAGATCCTCGTAGTGATAGTTGGGGATACATTGGCCCCGCTTGTTTACAGCCCCTCGCAGTACGGTATGGGCAAGGTCGTTGCCTTTGGATTCCACTTCCCAGCCACGGTAGATAAAGTTGTGGCAGGCCTGAGCGGCCAGAACGGAATTCATCATTACGGACAGATCGCCGCTGGTAGGATTTTTCATGCCGGCAGGCACATCCATACCGCTCGCGGTCATCCGGTGATGCTGATCCTCCACGGAACGGGCGCCCACAGCCACATAAGAGAGCAGATCGTCCAGATAACGGTAATTTTCCGGGTAGAGCATTTCGTCCGCCGCAGTCAGGCCGGTTTCTTCCATAGCCCGCATATGCATCTTGCGGATGGCGATCAGCCCATGGAGGATATCCGGCGCTTTTTCCGGATCCGGCTGATGGAGAATGCCTTTGTAGCCCTCGCCGGTAGTGCGGGGCTTATTGGTATAGATCCGGGGGATC
>CANQQN010000180.1 GCA_947625995.1 uncultured Lachnospiraceae bacterium | reverse complement strand
TAAGTCTCGTTCAGCAATTCTTTGTCCGCATTGGTGATCATGTGCATCCCATACCTTTCTTCAAGCAATGATTGTAACAGCGCCAAGCCGCTGTATAAGGTACTGGAAGTATGTGCAGATCCAAAAAAAATATACGGCGCAGATGATCTTTGCGCCGTATACCGGTTAATAAATCGTTTGCATATTATTCTTCTTCGGACCCCGACCGGTCTTCGCCGCTTTCTCCGGAATCATCCGCGGCTGTATCTTCGCCGCCGTCCCCATCGCTCTGTCCTTCTGTATCTCCTTCATCTTCTACGCCGGCCTGACCGCCTGTCAGGTCGGATTCCTTGATATACACCTTCTGGTCGTCCACAAGGATCTGCCGCCAGCCGTTGTCAAACTTCAACGTACAATAATAGGGCCGATCAGAGGTAATGGTACCCACCACAGGCGCCGCAGGACTGCAGGAGCCATAATAATTGATGGTAGCGGTGATCTCTTCGTCAACCGGTTCATAGTCTGCCAGACCTGCGGTCCGCACATAACCGGTCACGCCCTCTTTATCCACATAGCTGTAACCGCCTTCTACATTAGAGTCTACCCAAAGGGTCTTGCCCACGGATATATTGTCGATGGCCTCTCCCTCCTGAGGGTTCCTGTAGATATCCAGATCGATAATGGCCATCATCTCTTTTTTCACATCGCCCACAGGCGCTGGCGTTGCATTCGGATCCGTGCCGCCGGGCGCCGCCGTACCTGACGGCGTGCCAAGGGTCTGTCCTCCCATTTGCTCATACAGGGAATTCAGATTGGCGTCTGCCTGAAGAGCCGTGGCGAACCTGCTCTCCACATCCGCGTTCAGCTGTTTGACGTCCTCCCGCTCCATGAGGTTCTGGATCTGCGTCTCCATAGTCTCGCTGAGGAGGCTCTGATCCTTGTTGATAAACAATCCTCCGTCGGCGTCGGTGCATACCACCCATGTCTCCAGCCCCGGCGCAGGCGTATCCACATTGGGAAATTTCAGATCATAAACCGCAAACACAATATATGTATCCTGATCCGCGCCGTCCTCCGTATAGCAGGTGAGATTCTGATACTCTTCCACGAATCCGCTTTTCCTTGTTGCGGCTGTCTCGTCAGCTTCCGTGAAGGGCTTTACGATTTCCTTCAGGGCCTCTGTATTGCCGTGTGTGGAAGCCTGATAATATTTTTGCATCAGCGCGTTGACCTTGGGATAGGCATTGACCTTCAGGCCCTCCTCAGGCGCCTCCGTGCTGACATTTTCTTTTTCCTTCCGCGGTTTGTTGCCGCCCTTGCCCAACGCGGTCTGTACGAGCAGAACCACCAGCACAACGCCCAAGATGCCAAGAAGACTAAACCATACTTTATTCTTTGCAAGATTCATAGTAAGCCCCTTTCCGCCATTGGTATGCCGTCAAAAGCTAAGACAGAAACAAAAACACACCCGGAGGGATTCGAACCCCCGACACGCGGCACCGGAAACCGCTGCTCTATCCCCTGAGCTACGGGTGCATACATTTTTTATTATTTTATCACTTATTTTATGTTCTGTCAAATCACAGACAATTTTTTGTAAGCTTATACTAAAAAAAATCAAACCGGGACATATTTTTTAACAAATATATTGTTTTTCTTGACAAATGCCAGCATAACGGCTATAACAGTATATGGAAGAAAAAACTTAAGGAGGTACGTTTTACATGAACAAGTCAGAATTAGTCGCTGCTGTCGCAGCCGCTGCTGAGATGTCAAAAAAGGATGCAGAAAAAGCCTTAAGCGCATTTACAGCTACTGTTACGGAAGAATTGAAAAAAGGCGAAAAGGTTCAGCTTGTTGGATTCGGTACTTTTGAGGTTTCTGAAAGGGCTGCCAGAACAGGTAGAAATCCCGCTACCGGCGCTGCCATGGAGATCAAAGCTTCAAAGGCTCCCAAGTTCAAAGCTGGCAAAGCATTAAAAGATGCCATTAACTAATTAGACATAACGAACCAAAAGAACCCCTTTACACATGTGCACTGTGTCAGGGGTTCTTTTTTATTGGATAAGCAGGGACTGCAGATAGATCTCCAGATACGTATAGCCGTAGGGGCCTTCCTCTGCTCCGTCCGTTCCGTCGTTGGGATCCAGTCCGTGAGAAGACTCCCATTCATCCGGGATCCCGTCTTTGTCCTGATCCGCAGGCGGGTCTGTCTGTTGAAGCTTTGGATATCCGTCCTCCCATCCGGCAGACTCCTCTGTCTTGTTGATCAGCCGTCCCTCTCCGTTCTTAAAGTCTTGGATCACCGCAAGGTCCACCGAATCCCGCACAAGGGAATCTCCGGCCCCTGCCACAACCTTTTCAAAAGCCTCCTTTGCAGGAAGAGTCCCCGTCATGATAGACGCAAAAGGCTTCTCCTGTTTGTATGCGTCGGGATCAAAATCCTCCATCTCCTCCTCATATTCAAAAAGACTCCACTGATCCTTGGGAACCTCGCCGTTCATGGCGTTGCCGGCGGCATACATCTTATTGACGGCGCAGCCCTCGCTGAACATCAGCGCTCCGTCCGATTCCGGTCCGGGGAGATAATAATTGTTGATAAAATTGTAGTACGTGATCTCGTTGACGTCGTGGCACTTACCCGCAGCCTTTGCGCCCCAGTTGTACACCACATTATTGATAAACTCAAACCGGAATCCTACAGGATCCTCTGCCGCGTCAGTGTAATTGCCGCACATAGGGCTTCTGTTTCTGTGACTGGAGTAAAAATTGCTGTGATAGGTGACCTGCTGCCCCCGGGATCCGCGGACCAAAGAGCCCATCCCATGGGTTCCCTTGGAGTGAACGGAATGGTTCAGACTTTCTGTGATCATGCACCACTGTACGCTGATCTTATCGCTGTCAGACACAGACAGCGTTTCGTCTGTTCCCCAGGAAGCCGAAACATGATCGATGACCACCTGTTTTGCCTCATTGACCCAGAGGGCGTCCGTCTCGCCGCCGGTATCGCCCGGGCGGCATCGGATATACCTGACAACAGCTTCCTCCGTCTCTACGATCAGGCCAAAATTTTTCAGACAGATACCGTCGCCCGGCGCCGTCTGCCCGGCAATGGTGATATAAGGCTCACGAATAGTCAGAAAATCTTCCAGTTCAATGGTGCCGGACACTCTGAACACCACCGTCCTCGGCCCTTTGGCTTCCACCGCCGCGCGCAGGGAGCCTTCCCCGCTATCATTTAGATTCGTGACCTCGATGACCCTTCCGCCTCTGCCGCCCTTGGTATATTTTCCCCAGCCGTCAGCGCCGGGAAAAGCAGTCTGCTCTTCGGTATCCGCAAATCCAAGGGTCTTCATCTCTTCTTTGGAAACCTTCTCCCCGCAGCCTGTCATTCCCAAGAGCATTGCTCCGCAGAGCAAAAATACAATTCCGGCCTTTTTCATAACCCCACTTCTTTCTCATCTGATACCTGCCCGCAAGCCGCCTCAATAATAGATCGTCAGCGCGGTATAGGTCTCGTCATCACTGTAGCTGATATTCGACTTCCCGTCGCAGTATTCAAACACCTTATTTTCCCCGATCAGAACCCGTTTGGCCGTTTCATAGGCATCTCTGTCGGAAAACCGGAACGTCACCTCACCGGCGCCGGATTGCTGGGTATCCCAGATCAGATTGCCTATCACATCCTCATCGAAGACGTCGTACAAAAGGCCCTCCCGGACATAATAATTACAGTTTTGCGCCGTACAGTCGGGAAGCTCCATGGTACTGTTGGCGGTATGGGTCTTTTCAATATCCTGCGTATTCATACCGAAATACACATAATTTACCTGATTCCGCCCGTTTTGGGGATCGGTGAAATTCGTATCGCCCCAAGTGGGATCTACATAATAATATTCGCCCTCCATGCGCACAAGATCCCACGCGTGGGACTCTCCCTGAGCAGTACCTGCGCCGGTGGTACATTCCAGTCC
>CANQQN010000179.1 GCA_947625995.1 uncultured Lachnospiraceae bacterium | reverse complement strand
ACGAAGCTTCAGATCCTCATCTAACGCATTAAAATGGGTCTCAAAGGGACGGGCCGCCGCGCCGCCGGCATTCGCCACCAGCATAGGGGTCTCCACCTCGATAAATCCTTGGGTGTCAAGATATCTGCGGATAGCACTAATGATCTTAGAACGCTTGATAAAAGTATCTTTTACCTCTTCATTCATGATCAGATCCACATACCGCTGGCGGTAGCGCAGATCCGTATTGGTCAGACCATGGTATTTTTCCGGTAAAATCTGCAGGCTCTTGGACAGTAGCACCACTTCTTTTGCGTGAATGGACTTCTCCCCTGTCTTTGTAAGGAAAACCGTTCCCTTAACGCCAAGGATATCCCCTACGTCGTCCTTTTTAAAAGCCTTATAGCTGTCCTCGCCGATCTCGTCTCTGGCAACATACACCTGAATGGTGCCCTGAAGGTCCTGAATATGGCAGAAGGACGCCTTCCCCATGACACGCTTCGACATCATTCGCCCTGCCACGGACACCATCTGTCCCTCCAGAGTCTCAAACTGCTCCCTGATCTCCTTGCTGTGGTGACTCACATCATATTTTGTGATCACAAAGGGATCCTGTCCGTTTGCCTGAAGCTCCGCCAGTTTTTCCCGGCGCACCTTCAAAAGCTGGTTCAGATCCTTTTCCTGCCGGTTGTTCTGCTGATTATTCTGATTGTGATTCTGTTCGGCCACTCTATTCACTCCTATTAATTAGGTCTCTGGATCTCCAGCACCTTCAATTCGATGATCCCGTTCAAAGTCTCCACCGGCACCACGTCCCCGACTTTCTTGCCGATTAGCGCGCTGCCCACCGGCGATTCGTTGGAGATACGCTTTTTCAGGCTGTTAGCCTCTGTAGAGCCCACGATCTTGAACTCATCTTCCTCATCGTATTCAAAATCAAATACCCTCACCACGCATCCAACATTGATCTTGTCAAGCTCTATTTCGTCCTCTACTACAACCTCGGCATTCTTCAGGATCTTCTCGATCTCCTCAATGCGCGCTTCAATGTCGCGCTGTTCGTCTTTCGCGGCGTCATACTCCGCGTTTTCAGACAAGTCGCCCTGTTCTCTTGCTTCTTTGATCTTCTGAGCGACCTCTTTTCTTTTGACTACCTTTAGTTCCTGAATCTCGTCCTCCAACTGCCGGAGGCCTTCATAAGTAAGTAACCTCTTTTTTCCTTCCATCTTAATTTACACTCCATTCCGCTCCGCCGAATCTGCTGTTCGGACATAGCTTAAATTTTAACCTATTCGCAAGCGATACGAATTGTTCATAATTATTGTATTATAATGGAAACCGGCTCCATTGTCAACTAGCGGAAAAGGGTTTTACAATTCCTTTCCCGGTATGGCAGAATCTTTGCAGCGGCTTCCAAAAAACAACCGTCGCGGCCGGTCTCTGTAGTGCTTATCCGCAGATTTTCATTCAAAATCATTTGATTTTGTGTTATAATAACATAGATATCGATGGTTGCTTTCCATGACCTGCTACATATATCATATTTTTACTTTTTTTGAGATTTTTAATGTTTTTTTCTGTATTTTCATGTATACTTTTAATTAAGAATGGATTTTACCAAAGAAAAGAGGTCATATTATGTTGAGACTGCGCGTTTTAGATCTTCTGGAAGAACGGGGCCACAGTAAATACTGGCTCTTCATGCGTATGGAGCTAAGTTACAGGAACTTTGACAACCTGATCAAAAACAGGACTTCCGGTATTCGCTTTGAGAATCTGGAAAAACTGTGCTACTTTCTGGAATGCGAGCCCGACGACCTCTTTGAGATCATTCCCGACGACAAACCGGCAGACCCCGCGGAATATGTGGGCAAAGCTACCAGAGCAGCCCGCTCCGGCACCAGAAGCAGATCTTCCCGGAAGAAAAAAGCCGCGGACACACAGACCGATGCGGCTTTGTCCAAAGAAAGCAGCGGTCCGGACGGCAAATCTCCCCTTACCGATGCCGCCGGGCAGGGAGATCCTGACAATCTGACAGAGGCCGCAGGCCCGGAGTCAAAAAAGATCCGGGACATCAATATTTGGAAGAACGATTAATTTCAGGGCACAGGAGGCGTCTTTTCTGACCGCTTTCCTGCGCCCTGTTCTTTACAGGAACAAGCGTTCCAGTTGTTCCATGGTCTCCACTTTGTTCACTTCTCTACGAAGCTGCGCAGAATGAGGGATTCCCGCCGTATACCATGCCACATGCTTTCTCATTTCACGGATCCCCGTGTATTCCCCTTTATACGCCACCTGCATCCGGGCATGACGCAGGATCATCTCCACCCGTTCCTCCTGAGAAGGTTTTCCGGGCACTCTCTCTCCGCTAAGACAAGCCAGCGTCTGACGGAAGATCCATGGATTTCCTCTTGCACCCCGGGCGATCATCACTCCGTCGCAGCCTGTCTGCCGTATCATCCGCAGGGCATCCTCCGGCGAAAAAATGTCTCCGTTTCCGATCACAGGAATAGAAAGGGCCTCCTTTACCCGGGAGATCATCTCCCAGTCCGCTTTGCCGCTATAATACTGCTCTCTGGTCCTTCCATGGACGGCCACCGCCGCTGCGCCGTTGTCCTCGGCAACCTTTGCCAATTCCAGTACATTGATATGGGCGCTGTCAAAGCCAAGCCGCAGCTTCACCGTCACCGGCTTCTTCACTGCCCTTACCATTTCCGAAATGATCTGGCCTGCCAGCTTCGGATCCTTCATCAGGGCGGAACCCTCGCCGTTATTGACCACCTTTGGCACCGGACAACCCATGTTGATATCCAGAATCTCAAACGAACGCTCTGCAATGCGTCTTGCCATTTCCCCCATTAGCTTCGGCTCGGAACCGAACAACTGCAGGGAAACGGGACCTTCCTCCGGATGGATAGAAAGCAGCTGCTCCGTATTTTTATTATTGTAATAGATGGCCTTGGCGCTTACCATTTCCATACAGACCAGACCGGCGCCCTGTTCTTTGCAGAGCAAACGAAATGGCAGGTCGCTTACCCCTGCCATCGGCGCCAAAATCACATTGTTTTCAAGTGTCACATTTCCAATCTTTAATTTATGCAAATCCATCTTTCCGCCTGCCTGTTTTCATCCTTCCGTCAGGTTTCATTCCATATCTCCAAAAAACACCTTGTAGTACAGTTCCAGACTCTGCAGTAGCTCCTGTTTGGTTCTCTGGATCTCACGGATCTTCAATCCGCTGCCGATATCGTCGAAGAGGCCGTCTCCCTCATGGGAAGTAACCTCCAGAGACAAATGCCCGTCTTCCTCAAAGACCAGCGAAAGGATGCCACCCACGTCCTCCGTAAACAGCACGCACATGATCTTCAGTTCATCCTGTACGGACTGAGGCAGCGCCGCAAAATCCGGGTTAAAATAATATTTCTGTTCATACGCGCTTGCCGCGCACAACACAACACGAGACTCGTACATAGTTTTCTCCATTCCGGGCACCGAACTCCGCCTGCCGGCGGTACTTAAGATACCACACCGCTTACAGGGTTTCCTTCCAGCCGAGGGTGGCTGCCATCACCGCTTTGATCGTGTGCATACGGTTCTCCGCCTCGTCAAACACCACAGACTGGGAAGATTCAAACACCTCATCGGTGACCTCCATCTCCTGCAAGCCATACTTCTCACTGATCTCTTTACCGATGGTAGTATTCAGATCATGGAACGCCGGCAGACAGTGCATGAACAACGCCTTCTCTCCCGCGTATTCCATGACTCTCTTATTTACCTGATAGGGGGACAGCGCCTCGATCCGCTCCTGCCATACTTCGGCAGGCTCACCCATAGATACCCACACGTCCGTGTATACCACGTCTGCCAAGGAGGCTGCCTTGGCCACATCCTCCGTCAGTGTGATGGAGCCGCCAGATTCCGCCGCATACGCCTCGCATTCCTTTACAAGCGCCTCATTGGGGAAATAGGCCGCG
>CANQQN010000178.1 GCA_947625995.1 uncultured Lachnospiraceae bacterium | reverse complement strand
ATCTCCACAGGGAAGCAGAACATGGAAAGGCAGGTCAGGAACATAAAGACTGTGTTCCCGGAGGCTGTCATCATAAAAGAAGTATATACCGGAACAAAATTTCAGGGCCGGAAGGAACTGGATAAGCTGCTGGGGAAGGTACAGCGCGGCGACAGGATCATCTTTGATTCCGTCAGCCGCATGAGCCGTAATGCCGGGGATGGGTTCCGGCTATATGAGGAATTGTATAAGAAAGGCGTTGAGCTGGTCTTTTTGAAAGAGCCGCATATCAATACGGAGACCTATAAAAAGGCGCTCACGGACCGGATCGCCATGACCGGGGACAAAGTGGATCACATCTTGGAAGGTGTCAACCGTTATCTGATGGAACTGGCAAAAGAACAGATACGGCTTGCCTTTGAACAGTCGGAAAAAGAAGTGGCTGATCTGCACCAGAGGACAAAAGAAGGCATTGAAACAGCCCGGCTCAACGGAAAGCAGATCGGACAGCCGAGGGGTGCTACATATGAGACGAAAAAGGCAAAAGCGGCAAAACGGATCATTTTAAAGCACAATAAAGACTTTGGGGGTTCTTTAACGGACATAGAGACCATACGGCAGGCGGACATATCCAGAAAGAGCTTTTATAAATATAAACGTGAGCTGCGCAGACTTTTCCAATAACAAAATGGGGCGATTTTCCAATTTCCATTATCAAAGATTCTGTCAAAATTCCTTCAAAATATCTTCAAAATACCTTCATCAATCAAAATCCCCGTTGATGTCAGCGTTGATGTCAAACGCTGTTTTACGCAGCGAAAGCCGCCGATCCGCAAGACAGTAAAAATCCCTGAAAGTACTGATTTTCAGGGATTTTTGCTGTGTTTAATGCGGCTAACAGGACTTGAACCTGCACGGTCTCCCACCAGAACCTAAATCTGACGCGTCTGCCAATTCCGCCATACCCGCAAATAGTTTTATGCTTATTTTATACCATAAAACCGGGGGCTTTGTCTAGTAGTTCCACGGAGTATCGGATATTTTCTTCTCCTAGTGATGTCAAATAGATGTCAGATTGAAGAAAGCCCTTCCATAGATTCAGGAATCGCTTTTTTGTGAATGGTCTTCGATAAAAAGCTTTCTTGAAACAAAGTTGTAGACCATCACAATGGCGGTGGCCACAACCTTTGAGATCATATAGTGGATGTTCCAATGCTTGATGAAAATAGTCATGATCAACTGGTTCAGTCCTAGAGCAACGATGCTCAGAAAGACAAAAATGCCGAAGGTCTGTTTTCCGCTTGCGTCCGTGCGTTTCACAAAC
This sequence comes from uncultured Lachnospiraceae bacterium, assembly GCA_947625995.1. Taxonomy (GTDB): domain Bacteria; phylum Bacillota; class Clostridia; order Lachnospirales; family Lachnospiraceae; genus CANQUC01. The sequence continues at coordinate 2,702 of CANQQN010000178.1, read as the reverse complement.
ACCCACTTTACACTGAGAATATAATTGTAGACTGTGGAAATTGTGAACGCAATGGGAGCGGCGATCAGGGCGCACCGTCCTTCGCTGAAGGATGGAAAGAGAAAAGGCAGTACGAATTCTGTCAGGCAGAAGAGCACCACATATTCCACTACAAAAGCCGAAGCGCCCACGACTCCGAATTTTATAATCTGTTCAAATAATTTTTTCATTGGTACCTCCTATATCAGTGCAGCGTTTTTGTCGATCATCTGCTGGATCAGTTTCTGGGTGGTGTCAGCGATAGAAGCTTTTTCTTCCTTTGAAAGCCGGTCCGTATAGATAGGACTGCCGATCTCCATGACTACATGGGTTTTTTTGATTCGGGGGAACTGGTTTTCAAAGATCGCGGCGGTATTGTTCAGTCCGATGGGTACGATGGGACAGCCTGTTTTTAAAGCAATCTTGAAGCTGCCGTCCTTAAAAGGGAGCATAACGTCCGAGTGGCTTCTGGTGCCCTCAGGACAGATGCAGACGGAGATACCGTTCTTGACCTGCTCAATGGCCTTCAGAATGGTTTTCAGTCCCTCCCGGGGATTGACCCTGTCAAGGAACAGGCAATGTACAAACTTCATCCATATGTTCAGAAGCGGTGCTTTTTTCAATTCATTTTTTGCCACAAACCCCGCAAGATCGGGCATTTGAACATATACCAGCAGGACGTCGAAAATACTGCGGTGATTCAGGACATACAGCGCCGGACCATCCTTGATGAGATTTTCTTTCCCGATCAGAGTGGTTTGTACGCCGGCGGTCTTTAAGCAGAGCCTGAAAACCGCCTGTACGATCCGCAGACAGCTGATGTCCCGGACGCGGGCGTTGAATTTTCCGATTATCCATTCCACCAGCATCAGTGGGATAGACAGGACCAAAAACAGAATAACGATCATGGAAGTGCAGATGAACCGGAGCATGGCTGATCCCTCATTTCATACAAAAATACCCTGTTAAGTATAATGGATTTATCGGTGGTAAAGGGTGGTGAGCTCTTTGAAATAGTGTTGCCAGTCTTTATCCAACTGGTCAGAGGTGTAACGCCAGCACCAGTTTCCGGCGCTTCGCCCCGGGAAGTTCATCCGGGCGTCGCTTCCAAGTCCCATAATATCCTGCAAGGGAATGACAGCGTACTGCGCCACACTGGAAAGCGCGGTGCGGATGAACGCCCAAGAGATATCGGCCGCTCCTGTGTTCATATATCCCCGTGCCTTTTTCTGGGCGGCCTTTGAGGCAGTGTAGTACCACCCCTTGGCAGTGTCGTTGTCATGGGTGCCTGTGTAACAGATGCAGTTTTCAATGTGATTGTGAGGCATCATGATGTTGTCGTTGGGGTCGTCAAAGGCAAACTGCAGGACACGCATTCCCGGAAAGGCAAACTGATCCCGCAGTTCCTCCACATCTTCCGTGATGATGCCGAGATCTTCGGCGATAATGGGAAGCCCCTTTCCAAGCTTTCGCTCAATGGCAAAAAACAGATCTTCGCCGGGACCCTCAACCCACTTGCCGCCGATGGCGGTATCCTGTCCGTAAGGGACAGACCAATAAGAGCAGAATCCCCTGAAATGGTCGATGCGGAGAATATCCACAAGGCTGAACTGGTGGCTGATACGGCGGATCCACCAGTCATAATCCTGCTTTTTGTGGGCTTTCCAGTCATAGAGTGGGTTTCCCCAAAGCTGGCCGGTGGCGCTGAAATAATCAGGGGGCACGCCGGCAACCGCAAGTGGATATCCTTTCTCATCCAATTCATACAGGGATTTGTCTGCCCACACATCCACGCTGTCCAGAGACACAAAGATAGGAATATCGCCGATAATGCGGATATTCTTCTTATTGGCGTAGTCCTTCAGCGCTTTCCATTGACGGAAAAACAGAAACTGAAGGAACTGATAATAGTTTACGGCGTCCTGATGTTCGTCCGCCCATTTTTTCTTCGCGGCGGCGGAAGGATCGGTCATTTCATCCTCCCATTCCAGCCAGCAGCGGCCCTGATGCTCCTCTTTGACAGCCATAAACAGCGCATAATCAAACAGCCAGATTTCCTGCTCCTTGACAAAAGCGTCGTATTCTTTTTTCAGGTTTTGAGGCGCTTCTTCGGTAAACCGCGCAAAAGCGGTTTTATAAAGAGTGGTCTTGTAGGTGATCACAGAACCGTAATCCACCTTATGAGGATCCCTGACCGAAGGAGCTTCCACGTCGGTTTCCCGAAGCAGTCCGTCCTTCACCAGCAGATCGGGGCTGATAAACAGCGGCTGCCCCGCGAAAGCGGAAAAACTTTGGTAGGGAGAATCGCCGAAGCCCGTAGGGCCAAGAGGCAGGATCTGCCATAATTTCTGGCCTGCGTCGGCGAGATAGTCGATAAATTCATAGGCGCCCGGCCCAAAATCCCCGATTCCATAAGGTGAAGGAAAAGAGGAAGGATGCACGAGAACCCCGGAGTAACGGGGCGTTTCGCTTAGTTTTGCGATTTCGATCATAATAATAAGTCCTCATTCCGTTTGTTTTTTAGAACACTAGCGGGATTATAACATTTTCGATCGCTTTTTGCAAGATGAGACAGGCAGGTTTCTGGGAGACATTTTTGGAAAAACGCAGGCGCTTGTTGACAGTGTTTTTTGAAAAACGTATACTAAGACCAGTAAGAAAAAGGAAGTGCCGGAATATGAAGA
>CANQQN010000177.1 GCA_947625995.1 uncultured Lachnospiraceae bacterium | reverse complement strand
CCGATATTTTTCTGCTGTAATCTTTCATTTTACTGCTTACATTTTATTTTATAATTTGTAGCTTGTTGTGATATAATGCAACTTACAAATCTAAAATGTAAAGTCATAAAACGGAAAGTGTCCTAATGAAAGAGATTTTTAACCGGATATTTTTAAAACAGCCGCAGAAAGAAGACGACGGTATTTATTTTTTTGGCGGCGAATCAGATGGCGATTGTTTTGATGAGCAGGATTTCAATATTTGGCAAAATGGCCGCTTTTATAAGAATTGGAGGTCAGCGTATCTGTCCGATCATCCCGCATCATTTCATCTTATTAACCAGATCCTGAAAGACAGCGGTTATGTGATCGATCTCGCTTGCGGGGCGGGCATGGGATTTATCCCGTCACTGAAGAATAGAAATGCGTCGTTTCCCTGTATGGCTTCCGACGCAAACCCTAATGTTCTGAGAGAGTGGAAGAACTGGCTGAAGGACAATGAAAAATGTGAGATTGATTTTGCGCAGTTTTCCATTTTTGACATTCCTTTTAAAGATAACTCTGTGCAGGCATACAGCAGTTTTATTGGAATATCCAACACACGGGACGGGGAAAAAGGATACAGCAGAGCGCTGTCGGAAATACACCGGACGCTGGCAAAGGACGGCGCGCTTTATGCCATAGAAAATGAGTGGGAAGATGTGGGAAAGATTCTGGATCTGTTTAAAAAAATGAATGCCCGGCCTTGGGAATGTTTTTGCGAAAAACAAAAAACATGGCGGGAAAGATTTACCGAAAACGGTTTTGAGATCATTTTTGAACAGCCCCTTGAAATAAGAAGATTAACGGCAGACGATAATGAACTGGGCGCTGCTGCCGGGAAATTCGGAATCGAGATCAACCTGAAATATACAGCGTTTATTGTAAGGAAAAAGGACAGGTGAAGGTTCGATAACTGCGGGGTATTACTATGAAACGATTGACAAGGCGACTGGTGATCCGTAATTTGAGCGAAGCAGATTACCCGGAATTTGAACAGGTATTGAATGATGTGCAAAAATCTGCTTTTGGAAGTGGAAAGCAGTTTTTGAACTGGGTCATTTCACAATATGACACCATGGATATTACAAACGGCTTACTTTGTTTTGGTATTTTTGAAAGACAGACTAAAAAGTTTGTCGGCACGATAGGTGTCGGAGATCATGACGACTTGCATGAGCCGGAAATATTCTATCATTTATTGCCGGAACAGCGGGGAAACGGATATGCCACGGAAGCGGCAAAAGAAGTGACTATATGGGCGTTGGAAAACTATAATCTTGATTATTTGATTGGCACGGCAGCCGTAGATAATGTAAAATCACAGCATGTTTTAGAACGGAGCGGCTACCGGTTTGTCGGGGTACGTTCTCTTTTGGTTCATATTACAAATGAGAGGTGCGATTTTAAGTATTACAGATATTATAAGTAAACTGTAAATGGGTGAAATTATGGAGGAACAGCATGCGCATTACTGATAAACACGGAGGTAATACGACATATTCCATTTTACAGACAACAATTTAAAGGTGTTGGACATGGTAGAAGAGTTAACAGACATGCCGGAGGAAATAACTGTCACTATTGAAGGTATATTGCTGAATGACTGGAAATCACGCTGGTAATCATCCGACCTCTGTGACCGAACCAGTCATTTTTTTACGAAATGGCAGACAAGCTGGATTATCATGAACCATGTATTTATCGGAGGTGGGCCAATGAATAAAATTTCAGTTATATTGTTTGATATGTACGGTGTCATTTTGGAAGAGAGTAAGGGAAATTTTATACCGTACACATTCTGTCATTTTAACGCTTCTGAAAGCGAAAGGCTGATAAGGCAGTTAAAAGAAGAACAGCTTTTTACGAAAGCAGGTAACGGTGAAATAACGTCTAATGAATTTCTTTCCTTATTGGGATATGAAGATCCGCAATTCACCATGCGGGATTATATAGAAAATCATTTGACATTAGACAACGGGTTTATTGACTTTGCGGAAAGATATTATAAGAAATACGACTTTGTGCTTTTGTCAAATGATGTCTCAGAATGGAGTTCCTATATCAGGGAATATTATCAGTTAGATAAGTATTTCAGATATAAGATAGTGAGTGGTGATGTGAAATGCCGAAAACCCGAAAAGAAAATATATGAATTGACACTAGAAAAAATAAAGAAAAGCCCTGCAGAATGCCTGTTTATTGACAACAATGTGAAAAATCTTGATGCCGCCGGTGAAATGGGTATTCAGCCGATACTTTTTAACAGAGATAAGGAAAAATATGCGGGCACAATTATAAATGCATTTTCTGAATTGGCGGAATTGCTGGATTCATGGAGCAATTCGCGCTGAAAAAAAAGATGATGCAGGAGATCGCGGTGATTGATTACGTGAAGGTTGCATAGCAGAAAAATGGAAAGACTAAAAAGTTTTCTAAATCTGCAAGGTATTTTTTATTGAAAAAGAAGCATAATTATGCTACAATTATGTAATGAAAAGGAGGGATATTATGCCAATTATAATGCCTATTAAAGATCTGCGCAACACAACAGAAATTTCTAATATCGCACATAAAGAACAGGAACCAATCTTTATTACCAAGAACGGATACAGCGACCTTGTAGTAATGAGCAGCGAGTTATACGACAAATTTGCAAGAATAAACCGTATCGATCAGGCAATCTTTGAATCCGAACAAGAAGTGGCAAACGGGGCAGAGGCACTGGATGCGGAAACAGTTTTTGCAGAAATGGAGAAAAAGCATTTTGGATAAATACAAGGTCAGAATCTACCCAAAAGCAATCCGCGAATTAGATAGCATTTATGAATATATTGCAAAGGAGAAACAGGCGCCCGAAAATGCGAAAGGTCAGGTTGCCAGAATCAAAAAGGCGATCTTAGGTTTAAACGCTTTCCCGCAGTCCCATCAGGAACGCATGGAAGGAAGATATGCCGGAAAAGGGTATCGACAATTGATCATCGATAACTATATCGTCATTTTTAAAATTGATGAAACAGACAAAAGCGTCTATGTTGTAACGATACAATATCAGGGAAGAAATCTATAGATTTAAGAATGATATCATATAGGGAGCACCCCGCCGCCGGCAGGGTGCTCCCCGTTTTTCCCTTTACGGACAGATCATATCCGTATCAGCAATTACAGTTATTATTATTTTCCTTCACAACCGTAGTATCAAAAGCCGGGTTGAAGGCATAGTAGTTCTTGCTGTCCAGATTTTCCTGCACGATGCGCAGGGATTCGCCGAACCGCTGGAAGTGTACGATCTCGCGCTCCCTCAAGAAACGGATGGGTCGCAGACCTCGGGATCGTTCACCAGCCGCAGGATATTGTCGTAGGTGCTGCGTGCTTTCTGCTCCGCGGCCATATCTTCATACAGGTCGGTGATGGGATCACCCTTCACTTGGAAGTAGTTGGCTGTAAAGGCCTGCCCGCCTGCGCTCTGGGGCCATACGCCAAGAGTGTGGTCCACATAATATTTGTCAAAGCCGGAAGCCTTCAGTTCTTCGATAGACAGATTTCTTGTCAACTGATGGACGATGGCGCAGACGATCTCCATGTGCGCCAACTCTTCGGTGCCGATGTCGGTAAGCACTCCTGCCACCTGTCTATAAGGCATAGAGTAACGCTGGGAGAGATAACGCATAGACGCGCTCAATTCTCCGTCGGGGCCGCCGAACTGTGAAATGATCACCATAGCCATTTTCGGGTTGGTCTGTGTGATCTTTACCGGGTATTCCAAACGTCTTTCATAAGTCCACATAGATTAACATTCACCTCCTGCCTGCCAGGGCCAAGGGTTTTCTACCCATTCCCACGTCTGGCTGCAATTTGCGTTTGTGTCGATGGTAAGCGGGCCGTAAGCCTCGGCATATTCTTTTAACGCCTGATTTCTCAGCTTGCTGTAGTGGCGGAAATACGCAAGCGCTTCCTCATCACAAGGATGGGTATCAAGATAGAGCGTCACGTCTGT
>CANQQN010000176.1 GCA_947625995.1 uncultured Lachnospiraceae bacterium | reverse complement strand
TCATAGACGGCTGCCGCCGTATATTCGTTCAAAACAAAAGAGTCATCAAAAGCAAGCTCTTGATGACTCTTTGATTTTTCACTCATGTATGGCGCGTAGCGAAACTACATCCCCATCTGTTTTGCGACTTCCTCTGCGAAATTCTCCTCTTTCTTCTCCAGACCTTCGCCTGTCTCGTAGCGAATGAACTTCTTTACGGTCACAGGCGCGCCTGCAGCCTTGGATACCTGATCCAGATACTTGGAAACAGTCAGGTCGCCGTCCTTTACATATGCCTGATCAAGGAGGCATACTTCCTTCAATTCCTTATTCAGACGGCCAAGGATCATCTTCTCGATGATATTGTCGGGCTTGCTTGCATTCTTGGGATCATTCTTTGCCTGCGCAAGCAAGATCTCCTTCTCATGCTCCTTGTATTCCTCGGAAACCTCAGCCTGAGAAACGTACTTAGGTGAAAGCGCCGCGATCTGCATGGCAACGTTCAGGAGCGCTTCCTTCACCTCGGCGGTATTGGGGGCGTCCGCTTCCACCAGCACGCCGATACGGCCGCCGCCGTGGATATAAGACACGACTACGCCGTCAGAAACGATCTTCTCAAAACGGCGGATAGAAAGCTTCTCGCCGATCACCGCAATCTTTTCAACCAGCGCTTCCTTAACGGTCTTGGAAGGATCTGCTTTCCATGCCTCTGCAAGGAAAGCGTCCATATCATCCGCCTCGGAATCAATGGCCTGTGCGGCAACGTCCGCCACATAAGCCTGAAAATCCGCGTTCTTCGCAACGAAGTCTGTCTCACTGTTTACTTCTACGATAGCAGCCTTCTGATCGTCAACGATCAATGTCTTTACGATACCTTCTGCCGCAATACGACCGGCCTTCTTCTCAGCCTTTGCCTGTCCGTTCTTTCTCAGATACTCTACAGCGGCGTCCATATCGCCGTCTGTCTCATTCAGCGCCTTCTTGCAGTCCATCATACCGGCGCCGGTCATCTCTCTCAATTCTTTTACCATTGAAGCTGTAACAGCCATGATCAAATTCCTCCATTTATTATTCTTCGATTTCCTCAGCAACTTCCGCTGCTGCGGTCTCGGCGTCAGCCGCATCCTCCGCAGGCGCGTTGTCAACAAGAACCTCGCCCTGCTTTGCCTCTACGACAGCGTCTGCCATCTTGGAAACGATCAGCTTCACTGCGCGGATGGCGTCGTCGTTGCCGGGAATGATATAATCAAGCTCCTCGGGATCACAGTTTGTATCTGCAATGCCGATCAGCGGAATACCCAACGTGTGCGCTTCCTGTACGCAGATCCGTTCTTTCTTTGGATCTACCACGAAGATCGCGTCGGGAATCCTTTTCATTTCTTTGATGCCGCCCAGATTCTTCTGCAGCTTTTCCATTTCCTTCTTCAATGCAATGACTTCCTTCTTGGGAAGTACATCGAAGGTGCCGTCCTCCTGCATGGTCTCGATCGCTTTCAGACGGGTGATCCTGCTCTGGATGGTCTTGAAGTTGGTGAGCATGCCGCCCAGCCATCTCTCATTTACATAGAACATACCGCAGCGCTCTGCCTCTGTCTTGATGGCGTCCTGCGCCTGCTTCTTTGTTCCCACAAAAAGAATGGTGCCGCCGTCAGCCACAATGTCTGCAACCGCTCTGTAAGCCTCATCTACCTTGCCCACGGATTTCTGCAGGTCGATAATATAGATCCCGTTTCTCTCCGTGTAGATGTAGGGAGCCATCTTGGGGTTCCATCTTCTTGTCTGATGTCCGAAATGCACACCTGCTTCCAATAACTGCTTCATTGAAATAACGCTCATTTTTTTACCTCCATTTGGTTATTCTTCCGCATGCCTCTCCTCTCCGGGCGATCCAAAAAGCTTTCCTTTTCGGACACCGTCCCGAAGATCCGCACACGTGCTCTTTTTTACGCCATGATAGTATAACACAGAAGATCCTGCCGTTGCAAGTATTTCTTCTTCTTTTTTCCAGCATTTTTTCAAAAAAATACATGCCAGTTCAGACAGCAAACGTTTTCTTCATCCGGCCTTTTGCGCAGATTTTTAAGAAAGCGCTCCCTGTTTTTTATGGTCATCCGCCCGGTACCACCGGTTCTCGCCGGATCTGATCCTGTAAAACCCGGCTTTTTCATACAAAGCCGCCGCCTTTTTATTACGGGAGGACACCTCCAGCGTCACTCTCTTCTTTCCCTGAGACTGTGCATAGGCCGCCGTCCATTCCAGCATGGCCCTGCCATAGCCCTTCTGCCGGTATTTTCCTTCCACACCCAAAGTCCAGACAAGCAGGGCGTCCGCATCCCAGTCTGCATCCTTTACCGCCAAGATCCCCACTGGGTTGCCGTTCACATAAGCCATATATGCCCGGGGCGTATCCGTCAGCAGCACCCCTTGCTCTTCTCCGCCATCCGTTAGTTTCCGGGTTTTTTCCGTTCCGGCTTCCCCCGGCTCTCCGATTTCCCTCCGTCCATTCTCCGGCGGGCAGGTTTTCACCTCATGAGCCATGAACGCCGCCTGCTCCTCCGTCAACGTCATCGTACAGGGCTGGGAATAAAAGCATTTATTATAGATCTCGCAAAACTGCAAGACTCCTTCCCTGCGCAGGGGTCTGATCTCAAAAGCCTGTTGTTCCTTCTCATTCTCCGGCCTGAGCACGTCCGTATACAGACGCCCGCAAAGACCTGCGGAATCCTTTTGCTCACTTTTTTCACTGTCTCCCTCCGGGGCCACTTTTGCACGGCAGACAGGCGGATTTGCCCGCAGATCCCGGTCCATCTGCCAGACCTCATGATCCAGCACATACCGGAAATCCCCTGCAGTAAAGAACTCCCCGCCGTCAAACCCATTGTGCCGCGACGGCGCCAGCGTCTGGGAAAGCGCCGGCGTCTCCTTATCCCGAACATAAATATGCTTTGCCCCCAGACGAAAGGCTTTTTTCGTCATGCGCACGATCAGATCCTCCAGCCACCTTTCCTCACAACGGAAAATATTCAGATATGCCTCTTTTTTCCTCTTGATCTGGCTCTGGGTAAAGCTGTAATGCATCCGTTCATTGTAAACATAAAGCTCGTCTGCAAGGGTTTCCTCATAGACAATGCACATCAGGGTCAGCCCCTTGGCAGGCGCGCAAGGGCCGGCTTCTCCGCGGTTTCCGCCGTCGATGATCTCCTTCACCCTTTCCGGCGGGTATTTGCCAAGCCCCGTCTCGATCAGAGTACCTGCGATGATCCGCACCATGTTATAGAGAAATCCATTGCCGGAAATGCGGAACGTAAGCAGCCGCCCTCCCTGAGGATCCTCTTCCCCGGCGATAACCTCCGACCGGTAAATGGTTCTTGTGGTCTCCCGCACCTGCGCATGGACGGAGCAGAAAGCCGAAAAATCATGCTCTCCCTCAAAATATCCGGCCGCCTGCCGCATCTTCTCCACATCCAGCTTTCTATGGAAAAAATATGTGTTGCTCCGGTACAGCGGCACTTCAAAGGGGCCGTTGTAGATCCGGTATTCGTATGTTTTCGTGCTGTTTCTGTAGCGGGGATGAAAATCCGCTTCCACCTCCCGGGAGCCCAGAATCCGGATATCCTCCGGAAGACGCTGGTTCAGGGCATAGGAGATCTTCTCTCCGGGAATCCTTGTCTTCGTATCGAACACCGCCACGTTGCCCATGGCGTGAACGCCGGCGTCTGTGCGGCTGGCGCCGATCACACGGATATCCTCCCCCAGCAGGGCGCTCAGCTGCTCATTGAGCACCTGCTCCACTGTGATCCCGTTTTTCTGGATCTGCCACCCGCAATATGCTGTTCCGTCGTAAGCTACGATCAACATTACCCGCTTCATGGTTTTTGTTCCCGTCCTATCTGTAACTGCCGCAGTCCGTCACTCCTAAGGCCAATGCCTGCACGGAATTCTCTGCGGCGATTCCTTCCTTTTCATCCCGTTCCTGCGCATCCCAAATGACCCTGTGAAGGATCGGCCATCCGTGTGGCCTTTTCCACACAACACGCCTACTGCTGG
>CANQQN010000175.1 GCA_947625995.1 uncultured Lachnospiraceae bacterium | reverse complement strand
GCCTGCCCTCACTATGGATGTGAACGTGAAGGGAACGGCGCATCTGCTGGCGGCCATGCGGCAGGTGAACCCCAAGGCGCGGATTCTCATTGTGGGCAGCATTGACCAGTACGGAAGGGTGGAGCCGGAGAAACAACCTATACCGGAGACTTTTCCCCTAACGGGATGCAGTCCCTACGGAGAATCCAAGAAACAGCAGGAACAGCTTGCCCTGCGCTGTGTCAGAGAATACGGGCAGGATATTGTGCTGGCCCGTTCCGCGCCCCATATTGGCAGGGGCCAGTCCCGGCAGTTCGCGGTGGCGGACTGGGCGGCGCAGATCGGGGAGATGAAGCGGGGAGAACGGGACAGGGTGCTCACCGTGGGGAATCTGGAGGCCATCCGGGATATTGCGGACGTGCGAGATGTGGCGGACGCTTATCTTGCCCTGTTGGAAAAGGGCGAAGCCGGACAGATCTACAATGTAGGCACCGGAAAAGGCGTCAGGATGGCGCAGATCCCGCCCATGCTGGGAAAGCTGGCAGGTCTTGACGGTCTTCAGGTGCGGACGGATCCGGCGCGTCTTCGGCCTGTCGATATCCCCATGCTGGTTCCAGACGTCAGAAAATTAAAAGAGGCCACCGGCTGGCAGCCGGCTTACAGGCTGGAACAGACCCTTGCGTGGATGCTGGGGGATGTGCTATAGTGAAGAAAATAAACCGGCGCAGACCGGTGAAGATACATGCAGTACCTGAACATAAGAGAGAAAGGATCGTGAATAGTATGAAAGGAATTATTCTGGCGGGAGGTTCCGGGACAAGGCTGTATCCGCTGACCATGGTAACATCCAAACAGCTTCTGCCCGTTTATGATAAGCCGATGATCTATTATCCGCTTTCTACACTGATGCTGGCGGGTATCCGCGACATTCTCATTATTTCCACGCCTACGGATCTACCGAATTTTGAACGGCTTCTGGGGGACGGTTCCCGTTACGGGATCAATCTGAGCTACAAGGAACAGCCCTCGCCGGACGGACTGGCTCAGGCCTTTCTGATCGGGGAGGAGTTTATAGACGGCGACTCCTGCGCCATGGTGCTGGGAGACAATATCTTTTACGGCAACGGTCTGAAAAAGCATTTGCGGGAAGCGGCCGGAAGGGAAAAGGGCGCTACGGTGTTCGGATACTATGTGGAGGATCCGGAACGGTTCGGCATCGTGGAGTTTGACGAGGATGGCAAGGCCATCTCCATTGAAGAAAAGCCCGCCCATCCAAAGTCAAATTACTGTGTTACCGGCCTGTATTTTTATGACAGCAGAGTGTGCGAGCTTGCCCACAAGGTAAAGCCCTCTGCAAGGGGCGAACTGGAGATTACAGATCTCAACCGGATGTATCTGGAGATGGGCGATCTGAATGTGGTGACCCTTGGAAGAGGCTACGCGTGGCTGGATACCGGCACCATTGATTCTCTGTCGGAGGCAACGGATTTTGTGCGGGTGATCGAAGGCAGGCAGGGGATCAAGATCTCCGCTGTGGAGGAGATCGCCTACAAAAACGGCTGGATCACCAAGGAGCAGCTTCTGGAATCCGCGGCCCTTTACGGCAAATCGCCCTACGGGCAGCATCTGCAGAACGTGGCGGACAACAAGTATAAATATTAATGAAAGATAAGGCGGAAAAATTATGAATGTGATCAAGACAGAAGTGCTGGACGTCTATATTCTGGAGCCCAGAGTGTTCGGCGACAACAGGGGCTGGTTTATGGAAAGCTGGTCCAAAAGGACTATGGAGGAAGCCGGCCTGTATTATGATTTTGTGCAGGATAACCACTCCTATTCTGCGCAGAAGGGCGTCCTTCGGGGACTGCATTTTCAGAAAGGAGAGGCGGCGCAGGCAAAGATCGTGCGCTGCGCGAAGGGCACCGTCATGGATGTGGCGGTGGATATGAGAAAAGGTTCTCCCACCTACAAGAAATGGGTGGCCGTGGAGTTGTCCGCGGAGAATAAGCGCCAGCTTCTGATCCCAAGAGGATTCCTGCATGGATTTGTGACCCTCACCGATGAGGTGGAATTCCTTTACAAGGCAGATAATTTCTACGCCCCGGAGGCGGACCGGAACATTCGCTGGAACGATCCGGAGATCGGCGTGGACTGGGGCATTGAAGATCCGATCCTCTCGGAGAAAGACGCGAAAGCGCCCCTGCTTTCCGAGAGCGACATCGATTTTGTATATCACGGATAAAAGAAAACAGATGAAGCGGTCTTTGGGCCGTGTTTCAGAACGGAGGAAGCTATGAAGATCATCGTAACAGGCGGCGCCGGGTTCATCGGCGGCAATTTCGTACATTATATGATAAACAAGTATCCGGAGGATGAGATCGTCTGTCTGGATAAGCTGACCTATGCCGGCAATATGGAAACCTTGGAGCCGGTAATGGAGAAGCCCAATTTTAAATTTGTTAAGGGGGATATCGCGGACAGGCCCTTTGTATTCCGGCTGTTTGAGGAGGAAAAGCCCGACGTGGTAGTGAATTTCGCGGCGGAGAGCCATGTGGACCGGTCTATCTCGGATCCCGGCATTTTCCTGCAGACCAACATCATCGGCACCGGCGTGCTTCTGGATGCCTGCAGGGAGTATGGCATTACCCGTTATCATCAGGTTTCTACCGACGAGGTATACGGGGATCTTCCTCTGGACCGTCCGGATCTGTTCTTTACGGAGGAGACGCCTCTGCACACCTCCAGCCCCTACAGCGCCTCCAAGGCTTCCGCGGATCTGCTGGTAATGGCGTATTACCGTACCTTTAAGGTGCCGGTGACCATCTCTCGGTGCTCCAATAATTACGGCCCTTATCATTTCCCGGAAAAGCTGATTCCGCTGATGATCGCCAACGCCCTCAACGACAAGCCTCTTCCGGTTTACGGCAAAGGGGAAAACGTGAGAGACTGGCTGTATGTGGAGGATCACTGCAGAGCCATTGACCTGATCGTCCGGAAGGGCAGAGTAGGCGAGGTATACAACATTGGCGGCCATAACGAGCGCACCAATCTGGACGTGGTAAAGACGGTGCTTCGTGAGCTTGGCAAGAGCGAGGATCTGATCACCTATGTGACGGACCGTCCCGGTCATGACATGCGCTACGCCATCGACCCTACAAAGATCCACAATGAGCTTGGCTGGCTTCCCGAAACGAAGTTTGAGGACGGGATCAAAAAGACCGTCCGCTGGTATCTGGACAACAAGCCCTGGTGGGAAAATATCATCAGCGGCGAGTATCAGAATTATTACGAAAAGATGTACAAGAACCGCTGACAAAAAGCGGGCCGCCCCATTGTGGAAACGTCCGGAAAAGAAGGTGGGCGTTTCCCTGTGTGTCACGGGACGCGGCATGAAATGGAGGAAACAATGAGAGTATTGGTGACGGGCGTAAAAGGACAGCTTGGATACGATGTGATGAAAGAACTTGCAAAGCGCGGGCTGGAAGGCGTGGGCGCGGATCTGGAGGAATTTGACATCACGGATCCGGACCAGACGAGCCGGTTTATAAAAGAGAGCGAACCCGACGCTGTGATCCACTGTTCCGCCTACACGGCGGTGGATAAAGCCGAGGACAATCCGGAACTCTGTTACAGGGTAAACGGGGAAGGCCCCAAAAATATCGCTTCGGTATGCAGGGAGCTTGATATCCCCATGCTGTATATCAGCACGGATTATGTGTTTCCCGGCGACGGGGACCGGTTCTATGAGCCGGAGGACGCCACAGGCCCCATGGGCGCTTACGGGAAGACAAAGCTTGCCGGGGAGGAAGCGGTAAGATCGCTGCTGGACAAGTATTTTATTGTCCGGATCTCTTGGGTGTTCGGCGTCAACGGCAATAATTTTGTGAAGACCATGCTGCGGCTTGCCGAAGATCACAGGGAGCTTACGGTGGTAGACGATCAGATCGGTTCGCCCACTTACACGGCGGATCTTGCTGTCCTTTTGGTAGATATGATCCAGACGGACAAATACGGGATCTATCACGCCACCAACGAGGGCATCTGCTCTTGGGCAGATTTTGCGAGAG
>CANQQN010000174.1 GCA_947625995.1 uncultured Lachnospiraceae bacterium | reverse complement strand
AGTTCCAGTCCCTCGTGGCTGATGTGCCATAAGTTCCGGTCGCGGCTGTAGCTGTTGTCCGCGGAGAAAGGAAGGTCGATGCCGTGCTCCCGGCAGTACGCGATCTCGTCTTCCCGGGACTGCATTTTCCATGTGTCGTTGCACCGCCAGGGAGCAATGATCTTCAGATCGGGAGCCAGCGCTTTGATGGTCAGTTCAAAACGAACCTGATCGTTGCCCTTGCCGGTAGCTCCGTGGCAGATAGCCACAGCGCCCTCTTTTCTTGCGATCTCCACAAGACGCTTTGCGATAACGGGACGAGCAAAGGAAGTGCCCAGCAGGTATTTGTTTTCATACACTGCGTTTGCCTGTACGGTGGGGATCACGTAGTCGTCCACGAATTCGTCCACCAGATCTTCAATATACAGCTTGGAAGCGCCGGAAAGCTTTGCCCGCTCCTCCAGTCCGTCCAGTTCGTTGCCCTGTCCCACGTCCGCGCAGACGCAGATCACGTCGTAATCATAATTTTCCTTCAGCCATGGGATAATGGCTGTGGTGTCAAGGCCGCCTGAGTAGGCGAGGATCACTTTTTCTTTCATAATACTCATACCTTTCTATATGTTATTTATATTTTGTGTTTTTATCATATCCTGACGTCAGGTCAAAAGACTAAAGAATCAAAACACAGTTTTTGACGAAACGTCATATGATCGGACTATAATTTAAAAATTCCGCGACACGTCTGTCAATCACGTCGTAATCCATCTTTGAAAAATTTGAGGCGTCCACGGTCATCTTTTCTGATCCGGGATCAAACTGCCGTGCTTTTTCTGCATTTTTATGAAAAGTCTCAAAATCGTCATACAGTCCATATCCGTGCCCCTTGTGACGTTCCAATGACCGCTCTCTGACGGTAAATCTCTGATGCAGGATTTTTGAGGGTGCGTCGAACAGGATGGTAAGGGCGTGATACCGGTATCTGTCCAAAAGTGGTCTGATAAAACTGCAGGAAAAGGGGGTAAAGTTGCCCTCCAGAGCAAGGTCGTCGCCGGATCTCATAAGGTGCTCCGCAAAATAAAACAGTAGATCGTAGGCGCAGGAGCCGTATCTTTGGACGGCCTCTATGGAATCTGCCTGAAGCGATAACGCGTCAAAAAGCGTTTCTTTTATGGCATCCTTGGAAATGACAGGAATCAAAAACCGGTCTTCCAGATGCGCCGCGTACCGGGTCTTCCCGGATGCGGAAGGGCCGGCGATCAGGATCATCTTTTGCGCCACGGGTTGTTTCCTCCTTGTCTGTCAGCCGAAATCTGACCGCGGTCTGATCGCCCAACAGACCGCGTGTCCCTTGCAGCGTCCCACTGATATCTTTGAACAATATACAGCAATCAATGGGAGATTGCAAGCAAAATCTGAAAAAATATAAAAAAAACTTGCATAATATTCACGGATTATGTATAATTATGCAATTGTAAGAGGAGCAGACAATCCTCTGGCGGAAAAGGCCGTGAAAATCCGGATGCTTCTAAAGCAAACGACAGGCAGATTTTTGCGAAAGCTGTATGCGTCTAGCTGCATGCGAAAATCATTGTCTGAGCCCGGTGAGGGCGAGTTTTGATTTTTGTATGCAAATAAGCGGCGCATACAGCTTGCAAAAATCAACGTGTTTGCTTTAGAAGCATCCGGATGCCACGGCTTATTCGGCCCATCAACCTTTCAAACAATTTGTATAAATTGACAAAGCCCCAGAGCAAACGGCGCGCCCGGCTTCAACAACATCATGAAAAAACAATAAAAACTTTACTTGCCAACAGGAATGTTATATGATTAAATTTCAATATCCATATCGTCCCGCAGGATTTTTCGCGGGGCAAAGCTACAAAAAACGATTTTCCGAAAAAGGGTTTCTATAGGATCAAAAAGAAGGATCAAAAACAAAAAAGATAAAAGGAGCAGTGAATATGATAAAAGCAGGAATTATCGGCGCCACCGGTTATGCGGGCAGCGAGATCGTAAGAATACTATTGGGGCACAAAGATGCCGAGATCGTTTGGTACGGTTCCAAAAGCTATACGGACCAGCCATACGGCGACATATTTCAGAATTATTTCCAGATTGTAGACGCAGATTGTAAAGGGGACGATTTGAACGCCCTTGCAGAGCAGGTGGATGTGATCTTTACCGCTACACCGCAGGGATATCTTGCTTCGGTGCTTTCAGAGGAGATCCTGTCGAAAGCAAAGGTCATTGACTTGAGCGCGGATTACCGGATCAAGGATGTTTCCGTTTATGAAGAATGGTACGGTATCGAACACAAAAGCCCGCAGTTTATAAAAGAGGCAGTTTACGGACTCTGCGAGAAAAACCGGGAGGAAATCAAAAAAGCCAGACTGATCGCCAATCCCGGCTGTTACCCTACCTGTACGTTTTTATCAGTCTATCCGCTTGCGAAGGAAGGCTATATCGATATGAACACCCTGATCGTTGATGCCAAGTCCGGCACCTCCGGCGCAGGCAGAGGGGCGAAGGTGGCCAATCTGTACTGCGAGGTCAACGAGAGTATCAAGGCGTACGGGGTCACGACCCACCGCCACACACCGGAGATCGAGGAACAGCTTTCCTACGCGTCCGGCGAAAAGGTGACGCTGAACTTTACGCCGCATCTGGTGCCCATGAATAGAGGCATCCTGATCACCGCCTATGCGTCCCTGAAAAAACCGGCAGATTATGAAGAACTAAAAGCGGTTTATGACAAATATTATCAGAAAGAATACTTTGTGAGAGTGTTAAAGAAGGACGTCTGCCCGGAGACCAGATGGGTGGAGGGTAGCAACTTTGTGGATGTGAACTTTAAGATCGATCCCAGAACCAACCGGGTGATCATGATGGGCGCTATGGACAATCTGGTAAAGGGCGCGGCAGGACAGGCGGTGCAGAATATGAACCTGCTGTTCGGGCTTCCCGAAAACGAAGGACTTAAGATGCCTCCGGTATTCCCGTAAAAACAGTTGGGACAGAAGCGGACGAACCTCCGGCTTGTTGGTCTGTAAAAAATTCAGATGTAAAAAAGAAACAGAGGTAGATAGATTGTACGAAATCAGATGTATGAGACCGGAGGATTATCCCGGCGTTTATAGATTGTGGAACAGGATCAAAGGCTTTGCCATCCGCAGTATTGATGATTCAGAAGAAAACATCTTGAGATTTCTGGAAAGAAATCCGGATATGAGTTATATTGCCGAAGAAGATGGACAGATCGTGGGCGCTGTGCTTTGCGGCCACGACGGACGGCGGGGCAGCCTGTATCATGTATGCGTGGATGAAAAGTACAGAAAACGGGGCATCGGGACGGCTCTTGCGAAGGCAACCACCCAGGCGCTGAAAGAGGCGGGGATCAACACCGTTTCCCTTGTGGCGTTTTCCACAAATGAGGCCGGCAACCGGTTCTGGAAGAAACTGGGCTGGGAAATGCGAAACGACCTGAATTCTTATGATATGAAGCTGAATGATAAAAATATCATAACGAAGGTGCGTTAGAGAAAGCACAGAAAATGGTGCCGCCGCAAAAAATATGACCGAAAACAGGCGGCAGGCTCAAAAAGGACAAAAATTCAGAAAAGAAAAAGATAACAGGCATATGCAGGAAAGGACAGGTACAGGATATGAAATTGGTTGAGGGCGGCGTCACAGCTGCAAAAGGATTTCTGGCGGCAGGCGTGGAAGCCGGGGTTAAATATCAGAACCGGAAGGATATGGCGCTGGTGTATTCGCAGGTCCCCGCCGTAAGCGCAGGGGTCTTTACCACGAATGTTGTAAAGGCCGCGCCGGTAAAATGGGACATGCGGCTTGTAAAGGAACAGAAATATGCCCGGGCGGTGATATTAAACAGCGGCATCGCAAACGCATGCACCGGCCCGGAGGGCGCAGAGGCAAACGAACAGATGGCGCAGGCGGCTGCGGAGGCACTGCAGATCGAAAAAGAACAGGTCTTTACCGCCTCCACCGGCGTGATCGGCATGCCCCTTCCCACAGACAAAGTATCGATGGGAGCCAAGGCCCTTGCGAAGGTTCTTTC
>CANQQN010000173.1 GCA_947625995.1 uncultured Lachnospiraceae bacterium | reverse complement strand
AAAGGTTCTATGAAACCAAATTTATTGTACGCCGTAAAGCTAAAGTTTCAAGATGCTAAATATAAATTATTTATAAACTTTTTTACTGGCTGGTCCGCAGCCGTTTCCGAAGGACCAGCATCACAAACAGAACGCCGGCGCAGGCGCCAAAGGTATCCACGCCTACGTCAAAAGGCTGTCCGCTCCTGTTACAGATAAACAACTGATGCAGCTCGTCGCTGCAGGCATACAGGAAGGAAAACAATATACAGAACAGTGCCAGCGCCTTTCCTCTCTTTCCCAGATGAAAAGCGGCGGCAAGCACCAGACAGCCGCCAAGCATGGCATACTCGGCGGCATGGGCTAACTTCCGTATCAAAAATTCTACAGTTTCCGGCATATCCGACATGTTATCGGCAAGAGAAGGACTGAATACCCTGACGACCTCCTCCACCTTTTCTACGATGCCCCCGCTTAGATCCGAGGAATGCTCCCCATTCATCTGGGACATGGAAAAGATCAGGATCATCATCAGCGCTGCCGGAATCCACCACATCCATTTTTTGTCTGCTTTCATCATACTTTTGTCTTATTTCTCAAAGAGGCCCGCAGGATAAACGCCGGCGTCCGTCAGTTTTTTGAAGGAATCCACCACGCTCTGTTTGTCCTCTTTATATGTTACGCCAAACCACTTGTCCCGAGTCTCAAGAACCGCCACCTGCGCGCGCTTTTTCTTCAGCAGATTTCCTACCACGTCCGGCAGCAGATATTCTTTTTTCAGTTCCTCGCCCGGCCTGATCCCGTCTAAAAACTCCCGAAAGCCATCCTCAAGTTCCAAAAGGATCTCAGGGGTAAAGCCCCACATGTTCATGGAAACATGGCAGTTCTCGGAAACCTCCACAGTCTTGCCGTCACGCTGGCATACCACTTTGCCCTCCGGCGTACGTTCAATACCGCCTGTTTCCGTCACGTCCATCAGATAACCGTCGTCGCTGACCTGACAGATGCCTCTGGTGACGCCGCCGTTTTCACTTAAAGTATTGCCAAGAATAAAGCCGGCCATGCAGAATTGGTAACTATCTCCTTTCTGTTCATGGTTCACAAGAAAATCATGAACCTTCACGAAAGCCTCTTTTCCGTAATAGTCGTCGGCGTTGATCACCGCGAAAGGCACGTCGATCACCTTTTTGGCCGCAAGCACCGCCTGCCCTGTACCCCATGGCTTCGTCCTGTCCGCAGGAAGCGCGTAGCCTTCCGGCAGATCGTCTTTTTCCTGATAAGCATAGGACACCGGTATCAGCTTTTCGATCCTGTTGCCGATGATCTCCTTAAAATCTTTCTCCAGATCTTTTCGGATAATAAAAACAATCTTGTCAAAACCGGCCTCTATCGCGTCATAGATGGCGTAATCCATGATGATCTCTCCGCAGGGACCCACCGGCTCCAGTTGTTTGATCCCGCCTCCAAAACGGCTTCCGATCCCGGCCGCCATAATGACCAAAGCAGTCTTTTTCATGTCTCTTACCTCCCTATCCATTGATCTCTTTTTCCAAATTCACTGTCTTTCCCGCGGGAACGCGCACCGGCTTTTCCTCCGCAAGGATCCAGACATCCAGCGCGCTGGGATTATAAGCATACGCCCGGTCTGCGGAAAGGCTGATCCTTCGCATTGCCGTCACATAATCCACGATCTCCTGATTGGTGGCGTACCAGATATCTTCTCTGCCGCCGATTTTTTCGCAGAACGCTTCCATACGCGCCCATGAATCATCTCTGTCAAATTCATAGCTGTGTCCCCACATGTAAAACACGCGGATATGTTTTTTCTTATTGTAGAACCGCTGCCACAGGCCGTCAATGTCATGGCTCTGGTGACAGGTGGGATGCCATTCCATAAAATCCTGCGGCAGATCAAATTCCGATGTATTTTTGATGGTCCGGGAATACTCCATACCTGCCGCCCGCAAAGCTGTCTTTAATTCTTCTGAGTAGGCTCCGTAAGGGTAACTCATACCCCGCACAGGCTTCCCCGCCAGTGGCTCCAGATACCGCCTGTCGTCCATGATCTCCTGCATGGCCACAGGAACAGGCAGCCGGTCCAGAAAAGGATGGGTGGCGCCGTGAGCGGAAATCTCGTGATAAGCGCCGATCTCCCTGATCTGGGCGTCGGTGACATAAGTCTCCTTCCCCACATTTGCGCTGTTGTAGTGAAAAGTGCCCTTGATCCCGTATTTTCTGAACAGTTCCGCCAGTCTCACATCTGCCAGCTTGCCGTCGTCAAAGCTCATAGTCACCGCTTTTCTCAGGCCGCCGGGCAGACAGTCAAATGCAATCTTCATTTTCATTTACCCCTCAACATAAGGAAAGACAGCTCCCAACTTGCTTTCCTGTCAGAAGCTGTCTTGCCCGGTCTGCTGTCATGCCTTTCCTACAGAGCCGAACAGCTGCATCTTTTCACGTACAGTTTCCTTAATGGCCTCTGTGCCGGGAAGCAGCAGCTTACGGGGGTCAAACCCCTTGCCTTCCAGATCCTTGCCTGCTTCGATATATTTTCTTGTGGCGTCGGCAAAGGAAAGCTGACACTCTGTGTTCACATTGATCTTTGCCACTCCAAGGGAGATGGCCTTTTTGATCATATCCTCAGGGATGCCGGTGCCGCCGTGAAGCACCAGAGGCATATCCCCGGTCAACGCCTGAATGGCGTCCAGCGTGTCAAAGCTCAGTCCCGCCCAGTTTGCAGGATATTTGCCGTGGATATTGCCGATGCCCGCTGCCAACATGTCAATGCCCAAATCTGCGATCATCTTGCACTCTGCAGGATCCGCACACTCGCCGGTGCCGATAACGCCGTCCTCTTCGCCTCCGATGGCGCCTACCTCCGCCTCAAGGCTCATGCCGTGATCCGCGCAGATCTTCACAAGCTCTTTTGTCTTTGCCACATTTTCATCGATCGGATAATGGGAACCGTCGAACATAATGGAAGAAAATCCTGCCTCCACACACTTTAAGCAGCCGTCATAAGTACCATGGTCAAGGTGAAGCGCAACCGGTACGGTGATGTTCATCTCCTCGATCATAGCCTTTACCATGCCTGCAACTGTCTTAAAGCCGGTCATGTATTTGCCGGCGCCCTCGGACACGCCAAGGATCACCGGAGAATTCAGTTCCTGTGCAACCGCAAGAATGGCCTTTGTCCATTCCAGATTGTTGATGTTGAACTGGCCAACTGCATAATGGCCGGCCTTTGCCTTCTGTAACATTTCTTTCGCTGAAACTAACATGATACCCCTCCGTTTTTTATAATATTAAATTATTATCAGTTTAGCACAAAACATCTAAAAATGCAACGGACGAGACCCATTATATTTTATTCCGGAACATGGATCTGCACTGCACTCTGATAGTTGACAATCTCCGTCTTCCGGTATTCTCCCCCGTATTCGCCGTCAAGAGACCATGGGATTTCTTCCTCACAGCTGATCTGGATCTTAGACGCCTTAAAACTGTCAATATTGGCGGATTTCATATCTCCGCTGACCATGGAACTGATGATCTCACTGAACTGCAGAGGGTCCTGTGGCCTGCGGATAAACACTGCCTCATACAATCCGTCGTCCAGCCTTACATCCTTCCCCGTTATATTCTTAAAACCTCCCACCGACACCGAATTGGTCACCATTCCATATATGTAGTCGCCGGTTATCTCTTTTCCGTCATACTCCACCTTCACCGCGTAAGACGGAATATTGCGCAGCCGCTTTACGCCCTCCAAAAGATACGCCGAATGTCCCAGAATATTTTTCATCTCCTGCTTTGTCTGATAGGAAACGTCCGTAAACAGACCGAAAGCGGCCACATACATAAAACATTTTCCGTTCAGTTTCCCTACGTCGCTGGAAAACAGGGTGTCGCCGACCGCTACCTGCGCCGCCCGCAAAGGCTGCTTCGGGATTTTGAGGCTGGCAGAAAAATCATTGGTGGAGCCTGTGGGAATATAGCCTACAGGCACCTTTTTTTTCAACTCCATTACGCCGGTTACGATCTCATTCAAGGTCCCGTCGCCGCCGCTGCAGACGATCAGA
>CANQQN010000172.1 GCA_947625995.1 uncultured Lachnospiraceae bacterium | reverse complement strand
CGGCGCGGCGCCGTGCCAATGCTTGACGCCTGCAGGAATATTGATGCAGTCGCCCGGTTTCATCTCCACGGCTTCTTTGCCCCACTCCTGATAATACCCGCGCCCGCCGACGCAGATCAGGATCTGTCCGCCGCCTTTGTCGGCATGATGAATGTGCCAGTTGTTCCGGCAGCCCGGCTCAAAGGTCACATTGAAGATGCCTACCTGTTCTTTTGATACGGGAGCAAGGTAGCTCTGCCCAATGAAATACTGGGCAAAACCGTCGTTAGGCGCGCCAATAGGGAAAAGGATCGTATTCTGATATTTATCCTTCTCCGTAAGCGGCTGCTCCGCCTCGTTCCACACATCTTTTGCCAGACGGAACACTGCCCACGCCTTGGGCCAGCCAACATAAAATCCAACGTGGGTCACGATGGCGGCGATCTCAGCCCGGGTCACGCCGTGGGCTTTGGCGTTTTCAAGGTGGTAGGTCAGCGACGAGTCCGTGATCCCGGAGGACATCAGCGCCACCACGGTAAGAATGCACCGGGTCTTTAAGTCAATGTCCTGATTGTTCCAGTTCTCTCCAAAGAGAATGTCGTCGTTGAAATGGGCGAAATCCGGCGCGAAAGCGCCAAGCTGATCTCTGCCTGCAGTCTGTGTGATTTTTTCCATTTTGATTTTCCTCCTTCTTAAACTACATTTCCTGCTTTCTGCTTTCCATTCTGAGCCATGACGCCCACAAGGGCGTGGGGCACATACAGTTCCTCCAGATAGCTGATCTCGTCTTGAGTCAGTTCCAATTCCACGGCCTTTGCCGCGCCCTCCACATGGGAAAACTTCGTGGCGCCCACCACCGGAGCAGTCACTTTTGTCAACAGCCACGCCAGAGAGATTTCTGTCATGGAGACGCCGCGCTTATGGGCCAGTTCCGCCACGCTGGCGATGATCTTTCCGTCTGCCTCTGTTTATCTGCCCTTTGGCACTTTTCCTTTGATGATCACGATTTTCATTTTTCTCCGTTTTTGCGCTGCTTTTACGGGCAACAGGACTTGTGGCAGGCAGCGCGCAGGCACAAATCCTGCGATCAAAAATCTTTTATTTTCAATCTTCGCCTCCCAACAGTTTTCTTACACAATTATAAGTAATCTCATAGATTGACATGAACACATAATTGACACCTGCTTCTTCCATCGCCGTCCGCTGCTTTTCAGTAACGAAAGTATAGGGATAGATCCCAAACATGAACGGAAAAAAGGTGTAAATAAAATTTTGTTTCTCCGAAACCGTCATATCCGGAAAATATCGATCAAGCCCGGACAGCACAGTGCGAATGGATTCTCCGTATGCGACCTTGAACGCCGCCAGATGTTCCGGACGACTGCCGGTTTCCATATCGTAGTGATTCATGGACATGATCTTCAGAAGCTGGGCGCGTTCCTCCAAAGAGCGCGCCAGCATAGCGGCAAATTCATCCTTTGTCATTGCTTCGACCTGCTCCATTGTCTGTTTCAACGAGGCGATCCAAAGCTCATATTCCCGATTCAGCAGGGCCAAAAAGATTTCCTCTTTTGTCTGAAAGTAGTTGTAAATGGATGTGCGTGTGAAGCTGGTCACGTTCCCGATCTCCTTGATCGTAATTTCCTTGAAGCTCATGGTCTGATAAAGCTTTTCGCAGGCGTTGATAATTTCCTCTCTGCGGGCCTCCGTCAGTTCCGGCGATCCTTTTGGCATTTTGTATCCTCCTAGTTTTTCCGACGTCCTTTTAAAAGACAAGAACTTTCCGATCACGTCTCCGGTTCTTCAGATATTATCAGTCAGATCTATGTGCTGACACTGTGTCAGTATTGTAAGTATAACACCGGTCTGACACCATGTCAATATGTGGGAGCAAAAATGTTATTGTAATCCGCGATGCTATCCGGATATTTTTCCCCATCCTTGCCTGCCGGCACAGTTCTTTTTTTCCTTATCAGTGCAGGAACGGACTAGCCGACAATTTCCGCCTCATTATAATTCAACGGCGCGCTGTTTTGATTGACAATCACTGCGATACGCTCATCGCTGATAACAAAGCATAAAATTATGCAATGCTTCTACGACCTTCCCGACATCCCCATTGATCACAATACTTCGCTCCGCGATCTCTTCGGGGCAAACCGCTTCCCCATAATTGATGCAGGCATAAGTGGCCGCTTTATTCTGTGCGGTCATACGCCAGAAAGGATATTTGATAATGACCGGAGTGTTGTATCTATTGCGCACCACTTTATGTTTTCTATCTCTTTCTCGTATCTGGCATTCCATACGCCCGCAGTTCCGCATGAAAAGAAGAATGTCTGGGAAATTCTGCCCTATAGTTCAACAAAATTTGATCCTTGGCAGATAATTCCCCTCTTGATTCCCTCACCTCGCCCAACGCTGCGGCCAGCGCTGCGACATTGCCGTAATGTCCCCGATGCTGCCCGGACACGATTTCCTTCACTCTCATATTGATCAATCGGTTCAACTGAATAAGATACTTTTCTGCCTGCTCCTCTGATATGGTTTGCCGGGTCTTCCATTTTGAAAAAGCCTCTTCCAAAATATCCACATCTTCGTGCCCAGCGGATTTTTCTTGAAAATCG
The DNA here is from genome assembly GCA_947625995.1 of uncultured Lachnospiraceae bacterium. GTDB lineage: Bacteria > Bacillota > Clostridia > Lachnospirales > Lachnospiraceae > CANQUC01. The sequence continues at coordinate 1,493 of CANQQN010000172.1, read as the reverse complement.
GATTCTTTATAAAGCCCTTTTTCGTAGTTTTTTTTCTGAAATCCCATTTCAAAAGCAACCGCCCTTAACTGTTCTCTGCATCCGACTGGCAATGTACCGCTTTGAAGCAACAACAAGAGAAACAGCGGAATCCCACACTTAATCACATGGCCCGTCCAGCCTAATCCATTTTTCATTTCGGCGCATTTTTCCATTGCCGCATCAAAATCTCCGCTCAGAAAACATAGGAGAAACCGCTCTTTGTCACCCATGGAGTTTCTGCTCATCTCTCGGTAAGATTCGAACCTGTTTCCATAATCGCTGTTCCCGCTATCGTTATCGCCGGAAAACACCTGGCAGCTATGTATCACCTGCATAAGTTCCTTCCGGTACAGCTCAGGTTCCTTACATTCCGCCGCGATCCGAAGATAATTCACTGCTGTGGTTTCTGACCTGAAGGCCTCCAGCCAGCATTGCTCAGCCAATTTCCTTTCACCCGTTTTCAGCGCCGCTTTCGCCGTTGCCAGGGCTATGCTCCCACGTATTTTATATCTTACATTAATCTCTTTCAGAGCAGTCCTTCCGATATTCAGAGCACAGGTCGCATCGTTTTCCGCAAGCTTTTCTACAACGGCCAGATATAGGCTGGGATGCAGGAATGCCGCCTTATGCGCTGCCTCAATCATTTCACCCTTTGTGCACTGGAATAAAACAGCCTCCTTCAGATACATTCCTGCTGTATCTCCAGGTTTATCCGTCAACAGTCGGATCCAGGATTCCCAGAACATTTCCTGTTCTTCCAGTTCTTCCCGTCCGACACTCAGTATAGCCTCCACCTGCGTACCTCTAAAAAAAGTACGGTTCAGATAATCGTACATCTCCTGTGCCCTCTTATCGGGTTCCGTATTTTGATATACGGCATAAAGTCCGCACGCGATGAGTCTCTCACAGTCCACTGACGCTAAATGCTCCTGAACCAGGTCTCTGAGGCCGAGGAATACCCCATCGCCGCCGTCATTGGCATAAACTTCTGTTTCCATTGCAAGGTCGAAGAGTTTTACCGCTTCCTCATAGAATCCATCGTTCACGCAGCGCTGTATCAGTCGATCTGCCTGTTCAAATATTTGTCCGATTTCTTCCGGATCTTCATATTCATAAACCCAGTCTGGATCCCAATACCCTGATGAATAATCCTCGTATCCATCCGCCTGGAGCGCAAGAGAGCCTTCCTCAATCTCATGGAACTGCCCTTCCAGACGGGTAAGCAGTTCATGGATATTCTCTCTGTCCCTCTTTTTTGCCAGAACGTCAATATCAAATGTACTCTCGCCATCCTCCGTTTCTTTTTTCCGCGCGCGCCCGATCAGATCCAGAAATTCTTCTCTCGCCTCCTCTGGCATCTTGCGCACTAGACTGTGAACCAGGAGCCACAGTTCCTCCCTGCTCATCTCTTTTGTTTCTCTGTCCACCGCTTCTGTGAATTCCCTAAGATTCATCCGCATCGTCCTCATCTC
>CANQQN010000171.1 GCA_947625995.1 uncultured Lachnospiraceae bacterium | reverse complement strand
CAATTGCGTAAGCGATAGCATGCCTATCGATCCGGGGCAATCACACCTACAGAGGGGGTGTGCCCACCATGTCGATCCTTACCATTACTTCCAATGTGGTATACGGAAAGCACACAGGCAATACGCCGGACGGCCGCCGTCACGGCCAGCCGCTGGCGCCGGGCGCCAACCCCATGCACGGCAGAGATAAGAACGGCGCCGTTGCTTCCCTCGCTTCTGTGGCGAAGCTGTCCTTCAAGGACGCTCAGGACGGCATCTCCAATACGTTCTCCATCATTCCCGGCGCATTGGGCAAGGATGACCGGATTTTTGTGGGAGATTTGGATGTGGAGCTTGGTGAGGACCTGCAGGCGGTGATCACCGACAGCTCCGGTTGTGAGTCGGCTTCCTGCGGGATTCCGAATCTGGAGGAAGGACTTGACAGAGAATAACAGAGAAAGATTTTGAAATGCCTGCCTTGGCAGATCAGGCAGGCATATGAGCCGGAGCCGGAATCTGCCGGTTGTCTGCGGTGAGCGGGCAGGGCTTGGGTTTTGGATCAGGCCAATAAAAAGATCGGAGGAAATGCGATGAAAATAAACGATACACAGATCGATAATCTTGTAAATATGCTGGACGGCTATGTGGAGCAGGGCGGGCATCATCTGAATGTGAACGTGTTCTCCAGAGAGACCCTTCTGGATGCCCAGAAACATCCGGAAAAATATCCCCAGCTGACAGTGCGGGTTTCCGGATACGCAGTGAATTTTAACAAGCTGACCAAGGAGCAGCAGGACGATGTCATTTCAAGAACCTTCCACGAATCAATGTGAGGAACCGGGCAGACATTCCGCCGGTATGCCTGCGGAGGAGCGGTTGGCCGTGGAGCGGGGACAGGAGACAGATCCCGGGGCTGTCACCGGCCGGATCCACTCGCTGGAAACCTACGGCACGGTGGACGGGCCGGGGGTGCGGTTTGTGATCTTTACCCAAGGCTGCCCTATGCGGTGCTTGTACTGCCACAATCCCGATACATGGGATCCAAAGGGCGGAACGGTGATGTCGGTGGAGGAGCTTCTGGCCCAGTACGAGAGCAACAAAAGCTATTACCGGAAGGGCGGGATCACTGTCACCGGCGGGGAGCCCATGCTCCAGATGGAGTTTCTTACCGTTCTTCTGGAGGAGGCAAAGAAGCGGGGGATCCATACCTGCATCGATACCGCCGGCATCTGCTTCCGGGAGGGTGACTCTAAGTTCATGTATTGGCTGAACCGGCTGATCCGGGTGACGGATCTGGTGATGCTGGATATCAAGCATATCGAGGACGCCGATCACCGGCGGCTGACGAAGCATTCCAACGGACCGGTGCTTGCCTTCGCGCGGTTTCTGGACCAAAACGACGTTCATATGTGGATCCGGCATGTGATCGTGGAAGGCTATACTACCGACCAAAAAGAGCAGCAGGCCCTTGGATATTTTATTGGCGGCCTTAAAAATGTGAAGGCCCTTGACGTGCTGCCCTATCATTCCATGGGCAAGGCAAAATATGACGCCATGGGGATGTCCTATCCGTTGGAGCACCTTTATGACCTGCCCAATGAAAAGGCGGTTGCCGCAAAGCAGGAAATTCTGAAGGGAATCAGAAAAAAGAGGGCGGAAATGTTGAAAAACTCTTGAATATTTTCCTTCTCCGTATTAAAATGAATCTAGGCCTGTAACGGCTATTCATAGAATGGAGGAGGAGAGTATTATGGCACATGTAATCAGTGATGCTTGCGTTTCTTGCGGAACCTGTGAGGCTGAGTGTCCTGTTGGCGCGATCAGCCAAGGCGATACACAGTATCAGATCAATCCCGATGAGTGCATCGACTGCGGCGCTTGCGCAGCAGCATGCCCTACAGAGGCTATTAATCCCGCCTAAGTTCAGAGACGATAGAGTAAAAGAAAACGGAAGGATGCCGGCCGCGCGAACGGTCGGGAGATTCTTCCGTTTTTTGTGATTATGAAAGATGGACAGTGAAAAAACCGGAAATTACCGTTTTTTGAATAACCGGCGCTTTTCTTTTTTGTTGCGCAGGTTGTCCATGGAGGTGACGGCAGCTTCCCGGAAGCCCTTCTGCTTTTCGCGGATGGCAGAATCCAGACGGCGGAAGCGTTCTTCGTCCCTCTGCTCCCGCTGGCTTAACAGGCCGTCCAGATCTTCGGCAATATCCTGACTGACCTGCCTGCTCATGTCCCGCACAAGCTGCCGGTTGTTTTCTTCCATGATTTGCCGCACAGCCTGTCCGATGATCTCCTGAAACTGCAAAAGCTTTTGCTCTGCAGACGTCAGTTCGGACGATTTTTCGGGGACAGCCAAGGTGGTTTCCTGAGACTCCATTTCTTCCACTCTTGAATTCAATTCTTCTTTTAAGAGCAGAAGATTGGAAAGAGATTCCGGGTCCTTTTTTGCAAGCTCCGGCAAAAGCAGCTTGATGGCCTTCAACTGGAATCCCTGATCCTTCAGGCTTTTGATATTTTGGAACAGTTGGATATCCTCGGCGGTATAGTAGCGGTGTCCCATTTCATTTCGCTGGATAGGCAGCGCCAGTTCATCTTCCCAGTATCTCAGTACATGTGATTCGACATCTACTTTTTTCGCGGCGTCAGAGATCATGTAGTGTATTTCTTTCATAAACGAATCCTCCGCAATTAAGATAGATTTTGAACGCATTCAAGTATTGCATTCTATGGGTTCATTATATAACAAAGAGTCTTAAGGCCACAAGAAAAGAATATCGCAATGTTCGACAACAATTGAGCAGATCATGTATGATAAGGAGGCAGTTATGAAAAAAATATGGAAATCTGCGGTTTTGGCTGTTCTGATCGGTATGTGCGCAGCGGGAGTTACGGCGCAGGCGTCTGAAAATGCATCCCTGACCTATGAGAATGAAAAGCCGATCCCTCTGTGGGAGGATGTCAATGAGATGCCTTACTATGATCCGGAGGCCCATGCCAGTAATGTGGGCTCCGTCACCCCTTATCTCACCGGAGAAAAGGGCGGCTGCGTGATCATATGCCCCGGCGGCGGATATGTGTCTTACGCGTTGGAAAAAGAAGGGGAAAAGATTGCGGAAGCGCTGAATGCGCAGGGCATCAACGCGTTTATTTTAAGATACCGGATCCAACCCTATCACTATCAGGCAATTTTAAGTGATGTGAACCGTGCAGTGCGGTTTGTGCGGTACTATGCGGAAGCGTTCAACATCAACCCCCATAAGGTGGCGATCATGGGATTCTCCGCAGGCGGCCATCTTGCCGCCATGAGCATGGAGCATCCCGGAGAAGATACTGAGGCGGTGGATGAAATTGACAAGATGGACGCCAAGCCTGATTTTGGCGTGCTCTGCTACCCGGTGATCACGCTGCTGGGCGAAGAAACCCATCAGACTACCAAGGAGGCATTTCTGGGGCCGGAGAATGTGGATAATGAAGCGTTGGCGGAGGAATACTCGGCGGAGAAGGGCGTGACTGCGGATATGCCGCCCTGTTTCATCTGGCATTGCAAAGGCGATCGGGCCGTACCATACAAGAACAGTGAAATGTTTGCGGAGGCCATGGAGGATGCAGGCGTGGAATGTAAGCTTCAGCTTTATGAGTACGGCAATCATGGACTTGGCCTTGCGGAGGACGACGAAGAGATCAAAAACTGGTTCCCGGATTGCGTGCAGTGGCTGAAGGACGGCGGTATCTTAGAGGCGGAGACCGTGCAGACAGAGGCTCCGAAGAAAGCGGCGCAGAACGGATCAGGGCAGGAAGACGCCAAAGCAGGGGAGAGCAGCATGATGACGGTCATCGTGGCGATCTTGGCGGTGGTGGCCGTAGCTTTCATAGCAGGAGCATTGGTTATACGATCCAGAAAAAATAAAAATAATAAATAGGGAAGTTTGCATATGAAAGGGGCGCCAAAGAGGGCACCCCTTTTACATACTTTAAGAGCAAGCGGGAACAGTCTGGCTAAGGGAAAGCTTTAATTCTGACAGCCTTTGAGGACTGATGCCGGAAAACCGGAGGATCTGTTCATCGGATATGGTGCCATCCAAGAGCATGTTGGTGACGATGGATTCTCTTGTTTCCCGGCGTCCTTGCTTCCGCCCTTGTCTGCGGCCTTGCCTGCGGCCCGTTTTTAAACCTCTCTCTAAGATTCCTTCTGA
>CANQQN010000170.1 GCA_947625995.1 uncultured Lachnospiraceae bacterium | reverse complement strand
CATCCGTAAATTTCAACAGATATTCATAAACGATCTTGGCCCGCGATTCCGTTAAGAACGGGCTTGACGACAATCAGGACCGGCTGCCTTTGAAATCCCACAAAAAGATCGTTGGCCATGCGGTCCGTTCCACCTATCTTTATGCGGGAGTGGCGGATCTCTACGCGGAGGAAGGCGACCGGGAATATCTGGAGATGCTTCACCGGGTATGGCGGAATATGGCGGACAAAAAGATCTACATTACCGGCGGCGTGGGCGCCCTTTACAACGGTGCTTCTCCCTACGGTTATTTCTTCAAGCACGACCTGATCCATCAGGCGTTCGGCTATGAGTACCAGCTGCCTAATGTGACGGCTTACAATGAGACATGCGCCTCTCTGGGCCTTGTGTTCTGGGCCTACCGGATGTTTCTCATTGAACCGAAGGCGGAGTATATGGATGTTCTGGAGCGAGCCATGCTCAATGTGAATCTGGCGGCAGTCAGTCTGGACGGGGAATATTTCTTCTACGAAAATGTGCTGCGGCGCACGAAGAAGCTGGATTACCGCCTGATCTGGCGGCTGCGCCGGGCAAAATATATTTTGAGCTACTGTTGTCCGCCGAACCTTGCCCGGACCATTTCTCAATCCAGCGAATACGCCTACACGGTGTCCGGCGACAGGGTTTATTTCGGATTGTACGGCTCCAGCAAGGCAAAGCTGGCCCTTTCGGACAGCGCTTTTACGCTGGTGCAGGAGACGGACTATCCCTATGACGGCAGGATCGTGATCTTTGGTAAAGATGTGACGAAGGAAGGCGTCTGCAGGCTGATGATCCGTGTTCCCGGCTGGGTGGAGAGCGGTTCCATAGAGGTGGCAGGAAAAAAGACCTTGCTTTCAAAGGAACAGGCCGGCAGCTATGTGGAAGTGGAGATGACGCCAGGAAAAGACCGGGTAGTGGTGGACTTTGCTATGCCGGTGCGCTATACCACCGCCCATCCCCTTGTGGAGGAGTGCGTCAATCAGGCGGCAGTGGAGAGAGGCCCTTTGGTATATTGTATCGAGACACCGGACGCGGATGTGGCCACGCTGGACGATCTCTGGCTGGATCTTCATACAGACTGGAAGCCGGTGGACTATGACATGGAAGGGCGGACGGTGAAGGCCCTCGAAGGACAGATGCTTACCCCGGTGAAAAAACGCGGGGACGGCCTGTATCAGAAACTGGAATATGCCGGCATGAAGCCTGTGCGCGCGCGGATGATCCCCTATTTTGCATGGGACAACCGAAGCGTAAAGGACGACGGCACTTACGACGTGTACGCCATCGAGGGGAAATTGGATACGCCCGACGATATGGAATATGACGAGATGCGGATCTGGCTGCCGGTGGCCTATTTTGCGCAGTGATCCCAAAAAAAGAAAAACCATCGGGCAAACGTACTTTTTCGCTGTGTTCAGGAATGATTTTGACGCTTTTTCCGGAAACGGAAATAACAGCCAAATTCAAAGAGTGCCTGACAGACCCATCCCGCAAAGCAGGCGTAAGCTTCGCCGGAAATCCCGGTGACAGGGACCAGAACGGCGACGAGAATGGTGCGGATGGTGATCTGGATCAGTGTGCAGAAGAGGACAAGGTTCATTTTGCCCATGCCTCTGAAATATCCCTGTATGGCGTTGTTGATGCAGGGCATGATGAAAAACCAAGCTTTGATGGAAAGATAACTGACGCCCATGGCGAGCATTTCGGTGCTTTCGTCCGGCGTCAGTATTTTGATTGCAGGGGTTTTCAAAAGAAGCGTCAGACTGCAGATTACCGGGAAATAGCAGACGGCCACAAGCAGTCCTTTTTTGAAGGTCTCCTCCACCCGGGCTGTTTTTCCCGCACCCCGGTTCTGCGCGGTGCAGGTCATGATGCCGCTGCCAATGCTCTGGGAGGGAATACAGGCAAAATCATCCAGACGGCACACGGCGTTAAATGCGCCGATGGCCGCTACCCCCTGCGCATTGACAACACTCTGGATCAGCACCTTGCCCACAGGCTGCGCCGCCTGTTGGAGGGCGGTAAGGGAACCGATCCGAAGCGTATCCTTCAGAAGAAGCCTGTCTATGACGCATTCTTTCCGGGAAAGCTTCAGGACAGGGATCCGTTTGTAGATATAAAGAATACAGCAGACCACAGATACACATTCTGACACGGCGGTGGCAAGCGCCGCGCCCGCCACGCCCATGTGAAAAACTGCCACAAATAACAGGTCCAGACCGATGTTCAGTATACAGGAGATCCCAAGAAACAGGACCGGCGTTTTGGAGTCCCCGATGCCCCGCAGGGCGGAGGACAGAATATTATACTGAAAAGTGAAAAGAAAGCCTGCCAGAATGATGCGCAGATAGAGGTTGGCATCGGAGAAGACTTCCGGAGGCGTATGGATCCATAAAAGGATGCTGCCGGACAAAAGAAACCCTGCGGCAAAGACCGCAAGAGAAAAGAAAAAACCAAAGATCACAGTGGTGGAAAATTCCCGCCGCAGACGGCTTTCCTCTTCGGCCCCGTAAAATTTGCTGATGAGCACCGAAGCGCCGATGCCAAGTCCGGAAGCGCCAAGGATCATGATGGTCATCACCGGGTTGGAGGTGCTGACGGCGGCCAGTGCGTTTTCTCCGAGACATTTGCCGATGATGATGGAATCTACCGCGTTGTATGTAAGCTGTAAGAAATTACCGAGGATCATGGGGATGGCATAGGCGATCAGATGCCGGACAATGCTTCCCTCAGTCATGTTTTTCATAGAAAGTTCAATCCTTTTTCAGGATCCTGTAGACCATGATCATGGCATAGATCACTACCGGCAGAGCCACGGTACAAAACAGGGAAGCCTTGAACCATTGGAACCAGTTGGGGCTTTTTATGAGCGCGAAGATCAGTGTCAGTACATATAACAGGATCAGCAGGCAGGCGCCGACAGCCGCCAAAATCCGCTTGATTTTTTTCATGATCAGAGGCTCCTTTCACGTATTATGGGGGATCTGCAGCCGGCCTGTCTGAAAAATAACAGCTGCTCCCGTATTTCTTAGTATACAAAGTGTGTACGTTTTTGACAAGCGAAAAGAAGAAAAACAGCCTTAAAAACCTGAAAATTACTTGAAAAAATTTATTGACAAGTGATGATGGGAGTGCTATTATAATTGAGCAGTTCATTTGCGGGAATGCTGGAATTGGCAGACAGGCATGACTAAGGATCATGTGGTTGAATTACCGTGAGGGTTCAAGTCCCTTTTCCCGCACTCGCGGCGTGAGCCGCACTTTATATACGCAGGAATGGCGGAATTGGCAGACGCGCACGGTTCAGGTCCGTGTGATAGCAATATCATGAGGGTTCAAGTCCCTTTTCCTGCACTCAACGGCGCAGATTTGAACCACGGAAAACGCTTGCTTCACTTTTTTAAAAAGTGGTGGCCGTGGTGGTGAGATTCAAAAATAATGCGCAAAAAAGAGCCTGAAAGGGGATCCTTTCGGGCTCTTACTTATTTCTGTTCTGTTTTGGCCTGCCGGTAGAGCAGACCGATCAGCAGGTTTGCAAGCAGCGCCAGACAGCATCCGATCACAAGTCCTGCCAGCACGTCCGTGGGGAAATGTACATACAGGTACAACCGGGTAAAGCCGATAAGACCTGCAAGGAGCAGCGCGCAGACGCCTGCCCGTTTGTGGCACAGAAAAATGGAAAGCGCCGCCGCGAAGCTTGCCTGCGTATGTCCCGACGGAAAAGAAAAGTCCTTGGGGGTTGGGATCAGCAGGGCCACGTCCGGGTGGATCCAGCAGGGACGGGATCGCGCCACCCAGTTTTTCAGGATCACATTTCCCACCAGCAGGGAAAACAAAAGGGCCAGCAGCACAGTGAATCCGCATTTGCGGGTTTTTTTAAAAAACAACAACAGGATGCCTGTCAGGATCCAGAAGATGCCGGCGTTGCCAAGAGAAGTGACCGTGATCATCAGGCGGTCCAGTATGGGGCTGTGGATATTTTGAAGGGTGTCCAAAAGTGGAAATTCCCAACTGAAATAAAACATGACAATTCTCCTTGCCCGTGGAACGGACATGCCAAAGGAAACGGCATCAATAGTATAAAAAAGGAGCCAACCCTTTGAGGGTTGGACTTAGGGATTTACAGAAACAAGTAAATTTAAGCTGACAACCTTTAAACGGGATAAAAGAGAAAGACCACGTTAACGGAGAACCATTCGTTGACGTGGTCTT
>CANQQN010000169.1 GCA_947625995.1 uncultured Lachnospiraceae bacterium | reverse complement strand
AGGGACGCGGATAAGCTGATCCAATCGGGGGCGGTGACGGTCAACGGAAAACTGCCGCAGATGGGCAGCAAGGTTACGGAAGTGGATGAGATCCTTGTCCGTGGGAAACCATTGCAAAAGGAAGAAGAGAAGATACTGCTCATTCTTAACAAGCCGAAGGGCGTCGTATGCACGACCGCCCGGTTTGACAAGAACAATGTGATCGATTTTTTGCAGTATCCGAAGCGGGTCTATCCGTTGGGAAGGCTTGACAAGGATTCGGAAGGGCTTTTGCTCCTGACCAATCAGGGAGATCTGGTAAACAAGGTGATGCGGGGCGGCAATCGTCATGAAAAGGAATATATCGTAACGGTGAACCGGCCGGTCACGAACAGTTTTTTGCAGGGAATGGCCGGAGGTGTGTATCTGGAAGAACTGAATGTGACCACAAGACCCTGCAGGGTAGAACGGATCGACGGCGTGACCTTCCGCATGGTGCTCACGCAGGGATTAAACCGCCAGATCCGCAGAATGTGCGCATGTTTTGGCTATCGGGTGGTAAAATTAAGAAGGACACGGATCATGAACATTGAGTTGGGAGATCTTCCCGTTGGGAAATACCGTCATGCCACGCCGGAAGAAATGCGGCGGTTGTGGGAGGCGGTAAAGGATTCTTCCAATGAGACGGTAAAGGATTGAGATCATCATTACGTGATAGTAAGTGAAGGTTTGGGATCGGACATTCACGCGCTGAAAAGGAATGAAAAGAAATATGGAACAGAAGACCGAACGGATCAAGGAACTGACCATGCTGCTGAATCAGGCTGCAAAGGCGTACTATGCAGAGGGCAGAGAGATCATGACCAATTATGAATATGACCGGCTCTATGACGAACTGGAGGCGCTGGAACAGGAGACAGGCATTATCATGGCAAAAAGCCCTACGCAGCGTGTGGGTTACGAGGTGTTGTCCTCCCTGCCCAAGGAGGCTCATGTGGCGCCTATGCTTTCTCTGGATAAGACCAAGGAGCCGGAAGTCTTAAAGGAGTTTGCAGGGACGCATACCTGTCTGCTCTCATGGAAGCTGGACGGGCTTACCATTGTGCTCACGTATGAGAACGGCAGTCTGGCAAAGGCGGTCACCCGCGGCAACGGAACAGTGGGCGAGGTGGTCACCAACAATGCCAGAGTGTTCCAGAATGTGCCCTTGCAGATCGGTTACAAGGGCAGCCTTGTGGTGCGGGGGGAGGCTGTGATCTCATACAAGGATTTTGAGAAGATCAATGGGCAGATTGCGGAGGAGGATTCCAAATACAAGAATCCGAGAAATCTGTGCAGCGGCTCCGTGCGCCAGTTAAACAATGAGATCACCGCAAAAAGAAATGTGTATTTTCAGGCCTATTCCCTTGTTTCGGCGGAGAACATAGATTTTGAAAACTCCCACGCAAAGGAGTTGGAATGGCTGCGAAGCCAAGGGTTTTCCATTGTGGAGTACAAGCTTGCCACCGCAGAAAATATGCTGGAGACGGTACAATGGTTTGCGGAGCATATTTCCCAAAATGAATTTCCGTCGGACGGGCTGGTGCTTCTTTATGAGGATATTGCTTACGGACAGAGTCTGGGGCGCACGGCCAAATTCCCCAGAAATTCTATTGCTTTCAAGTGGGCGGACGAGACGCAGGAGACAACACTGCTGGAGATTGAATGGAGCCCGTCCCGGACAGGGCTGATCAATCCGGTGGCGATCTTTGAACCGGTGGAATTGGAAGGCACTACGGTGAGCCGGGCAAGCGTCCACAATGTAAGCATTGTGAAGGAACTGCAGCTTGGCGTGGGAGATACCGTCGAGGTGTACAAGGCCAATATGATCATTCCCCAGATTGCAAAGAATCTGACCAAGAGCGGCAGACTTCACATTCCGGAGGTATGTCCCGTGTGTGGCGGGCCTGCGAAAGTGGTGAGATCCAACGATGTGGAGTCGTTGTACTGCATGAATCCCGCCTGTCAGGTAAAGCATGTAAAAGCGTTTGCATTGCTTGTCAGCAGGGATGCTTTAAATATTGAGGGCCTGTCCGAGGCAACGCTGGAAAAGTTCATTGTGGCAGGTTTTATCAAAGAATTCGCGGATATTTTTCATCTGGACAGCCACAAGGACGCCATCATTTCCATGGAAGGCTTTGGCGAAAAGTCTTATGAAAACCTGATGAAGAGCATTGAAAGAGCCAGAAAGACCACGCTCCCCCGGCTGATCTACGGGCTTGGGATCGCAGGTGTGGGGCTTGCCAATGCCAAACTGATCTGCAGAGAATTTGACAACGATCTGGAACGGATGTGCAGCGCAGAAAAAGAGGAGATCGCCGGCATTTATGGCATCGGAGACGTGCTTGCCGAGGCGTTCACCGCGTATTTTGCAGATGAAAAAAACAGACAGATGTTAGAGCGGCTTCTTTCGGAACTGGAGATTGAGAAGGAGGCCAAGGCTGCCGGGCAGCAAAAGCTTGCAGGAAAGACCTTTGTGATCACCGGGAGCCTGCAGCATTTTACAAACAGGAACGCCCTGAAGGAATTGATCGAGCAGCAGGGCGGCAAGGTGACCGGCTCGGTGACCGGAAAAACAGATTATCTCATCAATAATGATGTGACCTCCAATTCTTCCAAAAATAAAAAGGCGCGGGAGCTTGGGATCGCGATCATCTCCGAGGACGATCTTTTACATTTTATTGAGAATTGATGTTATACAGATACAATCAGAGACGGAGCCCGATTTGGCAGGCTGAGTTGAACGTCAGATCGGACCGGCTCTGTTGGTTGATTTGATCTGCCATGCGGTCATTTGGAAATGTGATGATTCGATATATTAGTATTATGTGATAAAAGAAATGAGGGATAGACATGCCGATCAAGGTACAGGGAGAGCTTCCGGCGAAGCAGATCCTAGAAAGTGAAAACATATTTGTGATGGATGAGTCAAGGGCGCTGCATCAAGATATCCGGCCGCTGAAGATCGCGATCCTGAACCTGATGCCCATTAAGCCGGACACGGAACTGCAGCTGCTGCGGGCGCTTTCTAACACGCCCCTTCAGGTAGATGTGACTTTTATGCATATGAGCAGCCATGTGTCAAAGAACACGCCGGCCAATCATCTGAACCGGTTTTATAATACCTTTGAAGAGGTCTGTCAGACAAAGCTGGACGGTATGATCATCACCGGCGCGCCGGTGGAGCAGCTGGAATATGAGGAAGTCAATTACTGGGACGAGCTAAAGACCGTGATGGAGTGGACAAAGGAAAACGTCACCTCCACCTTACATATCTGCTGGGGCGCACAGGCCGGGCTATACTACCGGTACGGGATCAAAAAGGTGCTGCTGGATCAGAAAATGTTCGGCGTTTACCCTCATCGGGTGCTGAACCGGAAGATCCCTATCGTGCGGGGATTTGACGACGTGTTTTACGCGCCGCATTCCCGCCACACGGGAATAGACGAGGCGGCAGTTTATGAAAATGAGAAGCTGAAGGTGATGGCGGATTCCGAGGAGGCAGGCATTTACCTTATTATGGCAGAGGAAGGGAAAAATTTCTTTGTGCTGGGACACCCGGAATATGACCGCTTGACGTTGAACAATGAATACAAGAGAGATCTTGGAAAGGGACTGCCTATCCGGCTGCCGAAAAATTATTATCCGGGCGACGATCCGGATCAGCGGCCGCTGCTCCAGTGGCGGGCCCACTGCAATCATCTGTATGCGAACTGGCTGAATTATTACGTGTATCAGAATACGCCATATGAGTGGTAGGGGAAATGTCCGGAAGTGCTGTATTTTCGGCAGTTTCGGATTTTTTGAGTGGAATTAACAAAAAACGGGAAAGTTGTAAAATGTGGCAAAATATGGCATATTGAGGCAGAAAATGGGGAGAAATGGGAGTAGAAAATTTTATTGGGGTAGAGCCTAAAAAGAGATAAAAAATAAAAAATAGAAAATGGGTATGAGTTGTCCAACTGCAATTATTAAGAAACTCCAGAAATGTATTTTTGTGCTTTTCTGGAGTTTTTTATATTGTAAATTACAGTTTGTTGTAAGAAAAGAAGCAGTGGGAGGTGTGTATTGAAAATGACATAGACGATGCCTGAATAGGTGTTGAACAGTTATCAAACAGCGCAAATAATAGAAAAGAGATCAAGAGGATATAAAACTTGATCTCTAGTATTTATAATAACGTTTATATAATAAACATTTCGTAGAACATGAAATTCTGCGAAACAAAAACTGGACATAAT
>CANQQN010000168.1 GCA_947625995.1 uncultured Lachnospiraceae bacterium | reverse complement strand
TCCTTTTACAAATATCAGGATGTGATTTTTCCTTTCCATGACAATTCAAGAGGCAGGATGGTGACTTTCAGTATCCAGCTGGATGACGAGCCGGGCCTTCTTGCGGAGGTGCTGCAGACGGTAGCGGATTTTCATGCGAACATCCTCACGATCCACCAGAGTATACCGCTGAATGGAATTGCCGCCCTCACCTTAAGTATTGATATACTTCCTTCCACAAAGGATATTTCCGAGATGGTACAGACTTTGGAAAATCTGGAAGGGATTCACCATATTAAAATTTTGGCAAGAGGTTGAGAACAAAGGGATAGAACCCGTGCCAAGATATCAGGCCGCCATCAGGCCGGCAAGAGCAGAAGGAGGATATATGAGCAAGGTAGATATTGCCGTACTCGGATACGGAACAGTCGGGTCAGGCGTTGTGGAGGTATTGAATACCAACAGGGAAAAGATCAACCGGCGGGCCGGTAAAGACATTCATGTAAAGTATGTGCTGGATCTTCGGGAATTTCCCGGCGATCCGATTCAGGAAAAACTGGTTCATGATTTTGATATCATAGTAAATGATCCGGATGTAAAAGTAGTGGTGGAAGTGCTGGGCGGCGTTGAGCCTGCTTACACTTTTGTGAAAAAGGCGCTTCTTGCAGGCAAAAGCGTGGCGACTTCCAACAAGGAACTGGTTGCGAAGCACGGCCCGGAACTGCTGAAGATCGCGAAAGAGCAGAAACAGAACTTTTTCTATGAGGCCAGTGTGGGCGGCGGCATTCCCATTATTCGGCCGATGTTCTCCTGCCTGACGGCGGAGGACATTGATGAGGTGTCAGGCATCCTAAACGGCACCACCAATTATATCCTCAGCAAAATGACCTTTGAGAGATTGGATTTTGATACCGTATTGAAGGAAGCGCAGGAAAAAGGCTATGCAGAGCGCAATCCGGAAGCGGATGTGGAAGGATACGACGCCTGCAGGAAAATCGCGATCCTGTCTTCCATGGTTTGTGAAAAGCAGGTGGAATTTGAATCGATCTACACAGAAGGGATCACGAAGATCACAAGCGAAGATATCCTGTATGCGAAAAAACTGAACCGGGCGATCAAGCTTCTTGCCCGCAGCAAGATGGTGAACGGTGTCACATATGCCATGGTTGCGCCTTTCCTTGTGGCGGAGGACCACCCTCTCTACAGTGTCAACGGCGTATTCAACGCCATCTTTGTTCATGGAAATATGCTTGGAGACGCCATGTTTTACGGCAGGGGCGCCGGCAAGCTGCCTACAGCCAGCGCGGTGGTGGCAGATGTGATCGACGCGGTAAAGCATCTTGGGATCAACATCCAGATCCGTTGGTCCGGAGAAAAGATGGAGATGGGCGATATCAATGATTCTGTTTGCGCATTTTTTGTGCGTATTCCGACGGCAAGCCTGTCAAAGGCAGAAAAAGTATTTGGGAAGATCAGGACGGTGGATGCCGGCGTGAAGGGGGAAATCGGTTTTGTGACGGAGCCTGTGAAGGAATCGGAGTTTGCAAGGCTGGCGGCGGAGCTCCCGATGATCCAGCGTATTCGCCTGAATTGATCATGGAGGTAAGAGAATGAAATATATTGTGATCCTTGGAGACGGTATGGCGGACGAACCCATTGCATCCATTGGGAACAGGACACCTCTGGAGGCTGCCCATACACCTGCGTTGGACGCGCTTGCAAAACAGTCCCGGATCGGTATGACAAGAACGGTACCGGAGGGAATGAAGCCCGGCAGCGACACCGCAAACCTTTCTGTCATCGGCTATGATCCCAGAAAGTATTATACCGGGCGTTCTCCCTTGGAGGCGTTGTCCATTGGTGTGGATATGAAAGATACGGATATTGCCATCCGTTGTAATATAGTTACAGTTTCCGATGACGATCTGCCCTATGAAGAAAAGACTATTATCGACCACAGTTCTGACGAGATCAGTACACAGGACGCCGCTGTCCTGCTGGATGCGGTAAAGAAAGAACTGCAGAATGAAGAGTTTTCTTTCTATGTGGGCACCAGTTACCGGCACCTGCTGATCTGGGACAAAGGATATGTGGCGGAGCTTACACCGCCTCATGATGTGCTGGGACAGACGGTGGGACAGTATCTTCCGGAAGAACCAAAGCTCAGGGAGATGATGAAAAAAAGCTATGAGATATTGAAGGATCATCCTCTGAACGTCGAGCGCAGAGCAAAGGGTCTGAATCCCGCCAACTCCCTGTGGTTCTGGGGTGCAGGCACAAAGCCCATGCTTTCTTCCTTTGAAAAAAAGAATCATTTAAAAGGCGCGATGATTTCCGCCGTCGATCTTTTAAAAGGAATTGCCGTAGGGGCGGGCATGCATAATATAGAAGTGGAGGGCGCCAACGGAACCCTTGATACAAATTATGAAGGAAAGGCCAAAGCCGCTGTTGACGCGCTGACAAAAGAAGGGTATGATTTTGTCTATGTACATGTGGAGGCGCCGGACGAAATGGGGCATCAGGGAAGTCTGGAGCGCAAGCTGAAATCCATTGAATATCTGGATTCCAGAGTCATTGCGCCGGTCAAAGCCGGCTTGGACGCTTCCGGAGAGGATTACCGGATGCTTGTCATGCCGGATCACCCTACCCCAATCTGCGTGCGTACCCATACAAGCGATCCTGTACCCTATCTGCTCTATGACAGCAGGGTGCCGCTGGATAAAAACTGGCACTACAATGAAAGAGAAGCAAAGGCCGGACAGTTCGTGGAGGACGGTTACAGGCTTGTGGATATCCTATTCGGCGAATAGCCCAAAGGGCTGTTTGCGCGATCACAAATGAGATGGAGGCTGATTATGTTAATAGTAAAAAAATTCGGCGGCAGTTCCGTTGCCGATAGGGAGCGTATCTTCAACGTGGCAAGACGCTGCGTAGGCGACTACAAGGCGGGCAACGACGTGGTGGTGGTGCTGTCTGCAATGGGAGACACCACGGACGACCTGCTGGATCTTGCCAAGAGCATCAATCCGGATGCGCCGAAACGGGAGATGGATATGCTCCTGACCACCGGCGAGCAGGTTTCAGTGGCTTTGATGGCAATGGCTTTCGCCACTATGGGGATTCCCGCAATTTCCCTGAATGCATTTCAGGTGGCGATGCACACCACCTCAACCTACAGTAACGCCCGACTGAAGAGGATTGACTCCGAACGTATCCGTCACGAGCTTGACGCCAGAAAGATCGTGATCGTGACGGGTTTTCAGGGGATCAATAAATATGACGATTATACCACGCTGGGACGGGGCGGTTCCGATACGACGGCAGTAGCCCTTGCCGCTGCGCTTCATGCGGACGCTTGCGAAATCTATACAGATGTGGAGGGCGTTTACACGGCAGATCCAAGAAAAGTGCCGGACGCCAGAAAGCTTTCGGAGATCACCTATGATGAAATGCTGGAATTTGCAACGCTGGGCGCGCAGGTTCTGCACAATCGTTCCGTGGAAATGGCAAAGAAATACGGCGTGCAGCTTGTGGTAAGATCCAGTCTCAGCGATGCGGAGGGTACAATCGTAAAGGAGGAAACAAACGTGGAGAAAATGTTAATCAGCGGCGTAGCAGCCGATAAAAACGCAACAAGGATTTCATTGGTAGGATTGAAGGATGAGCCCGGTGTGGCGTTCAAGCTGTTCAACCTGCTTGCAAAGAACAATATCAATGTGGATGTGATCCTGCAGTCGATCGGACGGGACGGCACAAAGGATATTTCCTTTACTGTTGACAGGGATGTTGCAAAGGACGCCGTGAGACTTCTGGAGGCCAATCAGGCGCGGCTTACTTTCCAGAAGATCAGTTTTAAAGAAAATGTTGCGAAGGTTTCCATCGTCGGCGCCGGTATGGCCACGAATCCCGGCGTTGCCGCGAAGATGTTCGAGGCTCTCTACAATGTGGGCATTAATATTAAGATGATCTCCACCTCTGAGATCCGCATTTCCGTTCTGATCGAGGAGGAAGAAGTAGATGCGGCGGTGAGAGCGATCCACGACGCGTTTCAGCTTGGCAAGTAAACCGGACAAAACAGACAGATCAAGGGCAACCGTGGAATACCGGAAAGGTATCTGCCGGTTGCCCTATGTTTTTATGCAATAGGAAAATGCGCGAGCCAAGTGAATGGATGGCGAAGTGTCGCCGGGCGATACTTTTTTGCAGCTGAAAAGTTAGAAAGTTTATCAGTTTAAAAAAACTTAAAGAAATATTTCTTGTAATTCCACATAAATGCGAGTACAATAAGTAGTTGATAATGTGTATGCAGTTTTAAAATATGGAT
>CANQQN010000167.1 GCA_947625995.1 uncultured Lachnospiraceae bacterium | reverse complement strand
TTTTTTTTCTAAAAATGCAACAATTACGGACAAAAACGACACTATATATATAGAAAAGTCTGAATAAGAGGAGCGGACCGTGAAAAATTCACACGGGCATACTGATTTTTCACACCGAGATTTGGAGCGTCCCAAATCCTGGTGATGGCAGATGAGAAACTGCATTCGCAGTTCTCATCGCCTCGTCGCGCAAACGTTCCGGAATGGAGGAGAGTATGAAAAAACGGATATGGATAGTAAGATTCACCGCATTGCTGTTGACCTGCTGTCTGGCGGCGGGTTGTGCTTTGACCGAACAAGGAAAACACGGAACGGATACGGCAAAACAGAAAGAGGAGAACGGACTTGCCGTGGCCCAGCCTTCCAAAGAGCCTGCCGTGATCCGGTCCGAGGAACCGGAGGCTATCGCGCAGCCTTCCGAATCTGCGGCAGCGGATCCTGAGAAAGCGGCGCAGGACGAAGGGAATGCTGCCGCGGTCACAGCGGTCAGTTTCTCCGCTGATGCCGATGAACGTGAGTTTTACGCGGCGGCGTTGAACCGGACGGCGCTGCTGTGGTATGCGCAGCTGCAGCACAAAGAGAATCTGGTGATCTCTCCTTACGGGCTGACCACTATGCTGGCTATGCTTGCGGACATTCCGGAAGGAAACGCGGAGATTACAAAACAGGTAAAGGCGCTGTACAAAGTGACGGATCTTGCGGATCTGGTAAACGCGCTGAAAAGCAATAACAGATTTATGGAAGAATGGGAAGTGTCTGAAAAACTGAACAATGTAAATATGGCGGCCTATCTGCCGGGGCCGGGATGGCAGGAGCCTGCCTTTTCAGATGCGCGGCAGAAGCTGACGCAGGATTTTGCTTCCGGCTGGCAGACGCTTTCCGGAAATACAGAGCAGGATGCGGCTGCCATCAACAGTTGGTCGGACGACGTCACCGAGGGCATGATACCGGAGCTTGTGACAGAAGATGCGCTGGAAGGCATGCATCTGCTTCTGGCAAACGCTGTTTATTTTGAGGACAAATGGGAGATCCCTTTTGACGGGCATAACACAAAGACGGAGGCGTTTCATACCCTTTCCGGGGAAACACAGGTACAGATGATGCACGGCAATGTGGAAGGCTGCGCGTATCTGGAAAGCGAAGGGATCCGCGTGCTTTCGCTGCCCTATACAGGAAATTTTGTCATGGATGTGATGATCCCGGCGGATAAATCCCGGTATATCGGAGATCTTTTCGATGCCCTTTCTGTGGAAGAGCAATTATCCTTTGTAAAGTCCCTTCAGGAAAACGAAAGGCGGGTGAAGGTACCTGATCTGGCGCTGCCGAAATTTGCCTTTGATTATCATACGGAGGATCTGATCGGGAACTGTAAGCAGCTTGGCATCACCAGCTGTTTTGATCCGGGGACAACGGATTTTGCAAGGATCTGGCAGAAAGACGGACAAAACCTTTATGTGAGCCTGATGTTTCAGAAGGCGCGGATCGAAGTGGATGAGGAAGGTACGAGGGCTGCCGCTGTGACGGTTGGCGCAATGTCGGAGGGCGCTGCGATGCCCCCGGATTATGAGGAGATTGCCTTTTATGTGGATTGTCCGTTTATGTATCTGATCCGGGATCGCGTATCGGGGAATATCCTGTTCATGGGGATCGTGACCCGGCCGTAAGAGGGTCTTGGCCGGTTTCGGAGTAAAAATGGGTTGTAGACCGGGAAAAGCCATGGGGTAAATCAATTGGCACTTACATTTTCGACTATAAGTTGAGTTGTCAAAAATACACCTCCATTGAATACAACTGATGTTTGTGATAAGATGCTACTGTAGGCATTTGCGCAAATTATAGTTGTATCAACATGGAGGTGTTTTCTATGAGTATCGAAGCCATCGGAAAGAACATCGCTCTTTTCCGGAAGGAAAAGGGCGCAACACAGGAACAACTGGCAAAATATGTAGGCGTTTCTCCGCAGGCAGTGTCAAAATGGGAAAACGGCGGCGTTCCCGATACGGAGCTTCTCACAAAGATCGCAGATTACTTTGAGACGTCCATAGACGCGTTGTTTGACAGAGATCTGTTCGATTACAGCAGCATTGAAAACGCAGTGATCAGGAAGCTGCAGCAGATACCCAGAAAATACCGGTTTCATTCCGTTATGGAATTTTGCTGGGTGATACAGCAGTCGGTTTTTGGCATAGGGCAGCCGGTGGGCAGTCTGGAGGATTTTCAGAAAAACTTTGACAAATCGACCCAGCGGTACGCCAGCGTTCGGGACGATGGGGGTTACACGCTGATGGGCCTTGGCAATCGCCTGTCCTATTTCTTTGTGGCTCCCGAGATAGAGGACAAGGAAATGGCTTATTTTGAGGGGATCGATTATGTTTCTCTCTTTGCGGATCTGGCGGACCCCGCGGTGTTTGACACGCTGGTGCTTCTGAATCAAAGGGAGCAGAACAAGGCATTTACCCCTAACCTTCTCGTGAAAAATCTGGAGATTCCTTTTGAGAAAGCGCAGGAGGTGATCAATACCATCAAGAAATACGGACTGATCCGAACCATTATGATCGAGATGGACGATTCCACTCAGGAGGTGTACAGCTTCCAGCCGGATCCGGCTTTTTGTGCCCTGCTGGTTTTCGCAAGGGAGATCATCGTGCAGCCGGACAATTATTCTTTCTTCAGCAACGGGCGGACCCGTCCCTATTTAAAATAAAAAAACAGTTGATTTTTAGGGAATATCATTAGTTTGTAACAGACGAGGCTGGCAGAAGGGTTATAGCATGAAGGAGAGCAGAATGAAAGTAAAAGAAAATAACGGTATCAAAGAATACTCTCTAGGCAGCAATATTCTTTATACGCTGAAAAGCGCATGGAAGGTTCGGAAATCGCTTCCCATCCTGATGCTGGTGATCATGGTATCGGAGGCGGCGGACTGTTATGTGCCGCTGCTGATCATCAAGTTTGTCATCGACGGCATCCAGAGAAAGAGCAGCGTGGGCGAACTGCTGACCATCGTGGCGGTGGCGGCCGTGGCCCAGCTTTTCATGTATGTGATGAAATCCATCGGGAAATATCAGACCGAGCCGAAACGCTACTATGTGAATCAGCAATGGCAGATGCAGCGGATCTTAAAGATCCACAGTATGGATTATGAATTGCTGGAAAGTCAGAAAATGCAGGACATGGTAAAAAGGTCCGAGGACGGCGTCAACGGCATGGTAAATATGATCCCCGCACTGACCGGCGCAGGGCACCATTTTTTTAAAATGTTTTTTGCGCTGGCGATCATCCTCACCGCCAGTCCGCTCCTGATCCTGACGGTGGTGGTCATCTCCGTTTTCCGGTACCTGATCTCTGACCACACCGGCAAGTGGATCAAGGAGCATGTGGACAACAAGAATGTTTCGGCCCGCAGGAAGATGGAGTATTACGAATATGTGACCAGAGATTTTAAGTACGGCAAGGATATCCGGCTGTTCAACATGGCGGACACCCTTGGAAAAGAGCAGAAGGAGGCCCAAAAGGAGTATTACGACCGGTACCGGATCGGACGGATCCGGTGGCTGCAGAGCGAGCTTGGGGTGATCGGGCTGGATTTTCTCCTGCAGACAGGAATCATGTACGCGTGGATGATTTATAAGGTACTGTTTCGCGGCATGACCATCGGCAACTTTACCTTATACATAGGCAGCGTTACCCGCTTTGGCGGTGTGGTGGCCCAGCTTTTCTCCGATTACGTGCGGCTGCGGGACCATAGCAGACGGATCAATGATTTCCGCACCTTTATGGAATATCCCGACTCCGTGCAGGAGAAGGTGGTTCCCTTCCCCAAAAAGAGGCAGAACACCTTTGTGTTCGATCATGTGTGGTTCCGGTATCCGGGACATGAGGAATATGTGCTGCAGGATATCTGTATCACCATCGAGGGCGGCAGCCGTCTGGCGGTGGTAGGGAAAAATGGCGCGGGAAAATCCACCTTTATCAAGCTGTTGTGCAGATTGTACAAGCCGTCCAAGGGAACGATCACCTTAAACGGCGTGGATATCTGGGAGATCGACAGGCAGGAATATTTTCACATGATCGCGCCGGTGTTCCAGAATGTGGAAAGCTATGCCTGCCCCATCGCCCAGAATGTGTCCCTGAAGACCAAGGCCTGCACCGACAAAGGCCGGGCAGAGCAGGCGGTGAAGGACGCGGGACTGGAAGAAAAGCTCCGGACGCTGAAATACGGCGTAGACACCCAACTGCTGCGGTTCTTGCACGACGACGGCATTGACTTGTCCGGCGGAGAGAAACAGAAGCTTTCCCTTGCCAGAGCGTTGTATAAG
>CANQQN010000166.1 GCA_947625995.1 uncultured Lachnospiraceae bacterium | reverse complement strand
GACCAAATCGACGGGAAAACAGGGCCCGTCTCCACGATCCCGGGCAACCGGCCCTATAAAAAAGCGGGCGGCGCGGGTCTTGTGCCAAAACCGGACAAGTCCTGCGCAAAATGCGGGTTATGTGCGAAAACGTGTCCTGTTCAGGCGATTGATTCGTCCCAATTCATAGCGGACTCTAAAAAGTGCATCTCCTGTATGCGCTGCATGAAACTGTGTCCGCAAAATGCAAGGAAGATCAACGGAATGATGGTTTCCGTAGCCGCCATGGCAATCAAAAAAGCCTGCTCTGTCAGAAAAGAAAACGAGTTGTTCCTATAAGACAGAACGGGTGCAAAGGCTATGCCGATGGAGAAAAGTCAAATTCTTCATGTAATAGCCGTTATGCTTGGCCTTTTATATCTTAAAAGGTTACTTGCTCTAAAACAAAGACGGCTCTCCACTGAAAGTTTGCTCTGCACCTTCTGATTATTTCTTGCATTTTTTAATTTTTCTTTTCGCATTTACTTTAAGGTTCGATAGAGGTTTACATCTGCCAGTCAGCGTTAAAGTTTTGGCAGATCACGCCTCAGAGCGTTTTAAAATGGGAACAAAAGGAAACGTACTTGCCAAGAATGCTGATGATGTGGTACACTAGGCAGGAATGAGAACAAAGGAGGAGTTTCCCATATGGCAGAGGAAAAGATAAATTCCGGCAGTAAAAAGGCGGTTATCGCCGCTGTGTGTCTGGTGGTGGTAGTGGCGATCCTGTTCTTTGTTTGGCGCGCCGTAGCGCCCCAAGGCACTGAGGGCGGCAAGCACATCGTGGTGGAGGTCGTCCACGGCGATGGATCCAGCAAGGAATTCCCGGTAGACACCGATGAAGAATTTCTTGGCAAGGTGTTGGTGGACGAGAATATCGTGGAGGATAACCAGAGCGATTACGGCCTCTATATCCTCACCGCAGACGGCGAGACAGCCGACGACAGCAAACAGGAGTGGTGGTGTATCACGCAGGACGGGCAGAGTCTGGATACCGGCGCGGATTCCACGCCCGTTGTGGACGGCGCCCACTATGAACTGACGCTGAAGGTTGGCTATGACTATTAAAGGACGCGGACTTGGGGTACGTGACAGTGCGCTTCTGAGTATGCTGGGTGCGCTGATGTTCGTGTTGAAAATGGCGCTGGCGTGGCTGCCCAATATCGAACCGGTTTCCTTGCTGGTGATAGTGTACATGGTGGTATTTGGCTGGAAGGGACTTTGCAGCGTATTCGTGTATATCGCGCTGGAATACATGGTGTGGGGCTTCGGACTGTGGTCCGCCTGCTACCTGTATGTGTGGCCCCTTCTGGCGGTGCTTGCAATGGCCTTTCGGCGGATGGAGTCACCCCTTGGCTGGGCGGTGCTCTCCGGCGCCTTCGGACTGAGCTTCGGAGCGCTTTGCGCGCTGGTGTATCTGGTTGCCGGCGGCTGGGCGGCCGCCATAAGCTGGTGGACGACGGGGATCCCCTTCGATATCATGCATTGCGCGGGAAATTTTGTCGCCGCCGCCGTGCTGTTCAAGCCATGTAAAAACATTTTGACAAAACTGAAAAAACAAATGACATGACAAGGAGTTGGACGCCGAAAAAGGGCCTCCGGCTCCTTTGAATTTCTGCTGTTGAAATGCAGATATCCGCGGGGCGTGTGGTTGACAGCGGGAATTGGTTTTGATATGCTAAAGCCATGAGACAAAAGATTGTTTTCGACGCCGGACCGGCAGGTTGTCCGGCATTTTTCAGGATTGGAGGACAAATTTATGATTCAAAATATTGTATTTGACATTGGAAACGTGCTGGCTGATTTCAGGCTGAAGGAGTTTCTCGCGGAGAAAGGATTTGACGGCCCGATGATCAGGCGGATCTTAAAAGCGTCTGTCATGAGCCCTTACTGGGAGCAGTTTGAGAGAGCCGATATCACGGAGAAAGAGGCGATGGATGCTTTTGTCAGTTTAGATCCGGAGATAGAAAAAGAACTGTACCACGCTTATGAAAATGTCAGTGGCATGCTGATCATCCGGGACTATGCCGTTTCGTGGGTCAAAAGCTTGAAGGAAGCCGGATACAGGGTATATTATCTGTCAAATTACTCAAAAAAGGCTTACGATGAATGCAGAGATTCTCTGGCGTTTATGGAAGATATGGAAGGCGGGCTTTTGTCTTTTCAGGCCAGAGCCACAAAGCCTGCGGAGACTGTCTACAGACAGTTTCTGGCAAAGTATGGTTTAAAGGCGGAGGAATGTGTGTTTATCGACGACACGGAGGAAAATGTGACGGCGGCGGAAAATCTGGGCTTTCAGGGGATCGTCTTTGAATCGTATGAGGACGCGAAGAAACAGCTTGCCGCGCTGGGCGTGCGTGGGTCCGGCGAGTCCCATGAATGACCGGAAACAGCTACCGGATTTTTGGACGCAAATTGGAGTATCATAAAAAGCGTATGGAGGAAATCAAATGGAGTTTCGTTATGACACACAACTTTTAATTGAAGGAAAAGATCTTGACGAGGATGCGATCGCCGCGTATTTTACTGAAAATCTGAAAGGGGATTGCCTTTTGGCGGTTGGCGACGAAGAATTGATCAAAATTCATTTTCACACGAATGAGCCATGGAAGGTTCTGGAATATTGCGCGACGCTGGGCGAAATATATGATATTGTCGTGGAGGATATGGACAGGCAGTCCCGTGGCTTAAAAGGATGACAAATGGAGGAAACGATATTGTTTGACGCGGACAAGCTGGACGCCGCTGGCCCGGTGGGAATCGCCGCGCTGGCAAAGCAATACCAAAAGGATGTGGTTTCGTTTTATGAGAGCCTGTTTTCGCAGGTTTCCTCGGCATATGAGACCGGGAAAAAGGAACTGGCGGCGCATATAGGAGAACTGTAAAATTTGCCATAAAGAGGAAAGAAAAAAGGAAAGAAAAAGCACAGAACATAAACATTTGTTCTGTACTTTTCTTTTCAATCATGGTATAATAGTAAAGAAAATGACAGCCGTGCCTGTACGGACCGGCATTTGACGAATGTCCTCATCGAGACGGCAGTCAAGATGGATCATCGCTCATTTCTAAAGGAGGCTTTTCATGGATCATTTCATCCTGCATTCCGAATATCAACCCACCGGCGACCAGCCGCAGGCCATTGAAAAGCTGGTGGCCGGTTTTAGGGAGGGCAACCAGTGTCAGACCCTCCTTGGCGTCACCGGTTCCGGCAAGACCTTCACCATGGCCAACGTGATCCAGCAGTTGAACAAGCCTACACTGATTATCGCTCACAACAAGACGCTGGCGGCACAGCTTTACAGTGAGTTTAAAGAATTTTTTCCGGAAAACGCAGTGGAATATTTTGTATCCTATTACGATTACTATCAGCCGGAGGCCTACGTGCCGTCCACGGATACCTATATCGCGAAGGATTCCTCCATCAATGATGAGATCGATAAATTGCGGCTTTCCGCCACTACGGCCTTGACAGAACGGAAAGATGTGATCATTATTTCCAGTGTATCCTGCATCTATGGGCTGGGCAGTCCTGTGGATTACCAGAATATGGTGATCTCCCTGCGGCCCGGCATGATCCGAGAGCGGGACGACGTTGCCCGCAAGCTGGTGGATATCCAGTACAGCCGCAACGACATGGATTTTCACAGAGGTACCTTCCGGGTACACGGGGATGTGCTGGATATTTATCCGGCGGATTACACAGACACTGCGGTGCGGGTGGAGTTTTTCGGCGACGAGGTGGACCGGATCACGGAGATTGACGTGCTTACCGGCGAGATCAAATCCCAGCTACAGCATATCGCTATTTTCCCGGCCTCCCATTATGTGGTGCCCATGGAAAAGATTCTGGAGGCGGCAGAAGAGATCGAAAAAGAACTGGAGCAGCAGGTAAAATTTTTCAAGCAGAACGACAAGCTGTTGGAAGCCCAGCGCATTGCGGAGCGCACCAATTTTGATCTGGAAATGCTGAAAGAAACAGGCTTCTGCAGTGGCATCGAAAACTATTCCCGCCATCTGGCGGGGCTTGCGCCGGGGCAGCCGCCCTATACGCTGATCGATTATTTCCCCGACGACTTTCTCATGATCATCGACGAATCCCATATGACCATCCCGCAGGTGCGGGGCATGTACGCCGGGGACCGCTCCCGCAAGACGACCCTTGTGGATTACGGCTTTCGCTTGCCCTCGGCTTTGGACAACCGCCCTTTGAATTTTGAAGAATTTGAGAGTAAGATCGACCAGATCCTGTATGTATCGGCCACGCCTGCAGCCTACGAGGAAGCCCATGAGCTTCTCCGCGCGGAAC
>CANQQN010000165.1 GCA_947625995.1 uncultured Lachnospiraceae bacterium | reverse complement strand
CTCTGAAGAAGGGTATGGTCCTTCCCGTGGAGACGTTTGCCATCCGGGAGGGAGAGACTTCCCCGCCAAAACGCTATAATTCCGGCACTATGATCCTTGCCATGGAAAATGCGGGACAGCTGATCGAGGACGAAGAGCTTCGGGCCCAGATCAAGGGCAGCGGCATCGGCACCAGCGCCACAAGGGCCGAGATCCTGAAAAAGCTCATCAACAATCAGTACATGGCGCTGAATAAGAAGACCCAGATCATCACACCCACCCAGCTTGGGGAGATGATCTATGACGTGGTGAACTGTTCCATCCGTTCCCTGCTAAATCCGGAGCTTACCGCAAGCTGGGAGAAAGGGCTTACCTATGTGGCAAACGGAGAGATCACTTCACAGGAATACATGGAAAAGCTGAGCAATTTTATCAGATCCAGAACAGAGGGTGTCAAGGGTCTGCAGAATCAGGCAGCACTCCGGCAGTTTTTTGATGCTGCCAGCGTATACTATAAGAAGAATAAATAGCAGGATCAGATCCGGGCGATGGGACGGGCTGCGGCGCGTGGCTTTTGGCCGATCCGTGAAAGGGCCGGATCATTGCGGGGATCCATAAAGGAGAAAGACAGGACATGATGCAGGTTGAAATAAAAAATTTATATGATCTGAGCCAGACCATAGCAGGAGAATCGTTAAAAAATTATACTTATCCTTGGGAGGTACTGCCCCACATCGGCGCGTTGATTACTGCTATTGGGGAGACGCTGGATCCGGAGGAGTATGAACAGAAGGGAGAACAGATCTGGATCGCCAGATCCGCGTCAGTGGCCCCCAGTGCCTGTATCAATGGGCCATGTATTATCGGGAAACAGGCGGAGATCCGTCACTGTGCCTTTATCAGAGGAAACGCCCTTGTGGGAGAGGGCGCGGTGGTCGGCAATTCCACGGAATTAAAAAATGTGATCCTGTTCAACGGCGTACAGGTTCCCCATTACAATTATGTAGGGGATTCTATTTTGGGCTACAAGTCTCATATGGGGGCGGGATCCATCACCTCCAACGTAAAGTCTGACAAGACGCTGGTGGTGGTCAAGGGCGAGGGTGTCCGTATAGAGACCGGATTGAAAAAAATGGGTGCCATGCTGGGTGATTTTGTGGAGGTTGGCTGCAATTCCGTGCTGAATCCCGGCACGGTGATCGGCAGGCATACCAACGTGTATCCCACATCTATGGTCCGGGGCGTGATACCGGAGTCGTCCATTTTCAAGAAATCCGGCGAGATCGTGAAAAAGAAGGAATAGGAGGATCTTATGGAAAGATCGGAATTATTGGGCAGGATCGACCATACCCAGTTAAAGGCGGTCTGCACTTGGGAAGATATCAGAAAGCTCTGCGACGAGGCGCTTCTCTACCATACCGCTTCTGTCTGCATTCCTCCCGCTTATGTAAAGGAGGCCACGCAGACTTACGGGGAGAAGCTGAACATCTGCACGGTGATCGGGTTTCCGCTTGGTTATCAGACCACCGCGTCAAAAGTGTTTGAGGCAAAGGATGCCATTGCAAACGGCGCCAAGGAGATTGACATGGTGATTCATATCGGCGCGGTAAAGAGCGGCCGGTATGAGAAAGTAGAGGAGGAGATCAAAGCCCTGAAGGAGGCTGTAGGCGATCATATTCTGAAGGTGATCATTGAGACCTGTTACCTGACGGAGGAAGAAAAGATCCGTCTTTGCCAGATCGTTACAAGGGCAGGCGCGGACTACATCAAGACCTCCACCGGATTTGGCACAGGCGGCGCTGTCATGGAGGATATCCTGCTCTTCAAGCAGCACATCGGCGGGCAGGTGAAGATCAAGGCGGCCGGCGGCGTGAAAACACTGCAGGATATGGAGGATTTTGTAAACGCAGGCTGCAGCCGCATTGGCACAAGCTCCGGCGTATCCATGATCGTCGGAGAGTGATCCGGCCAAGGCTTCAAAGGGAGACGTCGGTGTTTTAGGCAGGGATTTGCATCATTTGAAATGGAGATTTTATGGATCAGGTACAAATCAGACTATTAATACAAAAGGCAAAGGAAGCAAAAGCGTTTTCCTATTCCCCTTATAGCCATTTCGCGGTAGGGGCTGCGCTGCTTACAAAGGACGGGCAGGTCTACACCGGCTGCAATATTGAAAACGGTGCGTATACGCCCACCAACTGCGCTGAACGCACCGCCGTATTCAAGGCGGTGTCCGAGGGGCAAAAGGAATTTGAGGCCATTGCTGTGCTGGCGGACCGGGCCTTTACGCCGCCCTGTGGCGTCTGTCTCCAAGTACTGGCGGAATTTTGTGATGCAGAGAGGTTTCAGGTGATCCTTGCGGAAAAGGAAACCGGCTACAAATTGTACCGGTTGAAAGACCTGCTTCCCCTTGGATTTTCACTTTAAAGAAACTTGCAGAATCATAAAAATTATTATTGTATTTTCCGCGTAAATTGCATATAATAAAATCGTAAAGACCTGAAATGTTTGATAACCTACTATTTTGAACCTACATTTATTTTGACGGGAGTCCTATATCTCTGTGTGGATGTCAGGCCGTCTTTGAACGGAAGGCAGAAGCATAGGTGCGGTTACCCACCTAGCATTGCTAGGCGTCAAAATTGTAGGAGCGGCATTTTGGGCTTTACTTTTGTGGAAGGAGCGAAACAAACGCGTTGGCGGGATTTTTTGTTCTGCTGATGAAATTGTCCGGCTGCCTTCTATTTTTTTTGTTTCCCTCATATGTTTGATAAAACAAGACATTTGAGGAAAACCATGCAAAAAAAAGACAAGGTTCTGGTTGGCTGTCTGCTGGGTATCTTACTTCTTCTGGCGCTTGCCGGTATTTTTTTTGTGCACAGGAAGGAAAAAAAGGAGGAGAAGGAAGAAAAAGTTTTTGGGGGACAGATGATCAGAGTGATCATTTCAACTTCTGATTTTTCAGATATTTTTCATGAACAGGTGCAGCTGACAGCAAAAGAAGGCTGCCGGATTTTCTGGGAGGACGGGGAAGATACCTTAAAACAGGGAGAAGTGTGGTCCGCGGATCAGTTTTTTGCGGCGCACAGGGCGACGCCTCTTTGCAGGTTCCTGCCGGAGGATGGAAATACCGTCACACTGCAGACGGTGAGCCGTGGTTACGGCCAGCCGGAATATGAGGGATGCATGGAGGTGCGAAGGACTTCTCAGGGCTACATAGTGATCAGCGAACTTCCTCTTGAGGCCTATCTGCGCCATGTGGTGCCAAGCGAGATGCCGGCGTCATTTGGCCGGGAGCCTTTAAAGGCGCAGGCCGTATGCGCAAGAAATTTTGCTTATAAACACATGCAGGATCCTGCCTACATAGAATTTAACGCGGATCTGGACGACAGTATCCGTTATCAGGTATATAATAACAGCCCTGCCAATGAGGAAACGGACCGGGCGATCCGGGATACTGCAGGGCAGCTGCTCATGTATCAAGGCAGTATTGTGGACGCTTATTATTATTCCACATCATGGGGCTATACGACAGATCTGTCCCTTTGGGGCAGCGAGGCGGCGCCATATTATCAGAGCCATTGGCAGGGGGACGGAGAAAGATCAGGTGACCTTACAAACGAGGATACGTTCCGAAAGGAACTTGAGGAGGAAAAAGCCGCTTATGAATGCGGCGAAGCTTGGTACCGCTGGAGCTTTACCATTTCAAAGGATCGCATTTTGGAAAATCTGAAAGAAGTGGAGATGGCGGATATGGAAAGTCTTACGGATATCGCTATCACCGCCAGAAGGCCGGGAGGCAGCGTAAAAGAACTTGTGCTGATGGGAGACGGGAAAACCCTTGCCCTGACAAGAGAAAACGAGATCCGGCAGACGTTTCTGCCGCTCCATGAGCAGATCGCCCGCAACGACGGTTCCGTACTGGACGGTTATGAAAAGCTTCCCAGTTCCTTTTTTACTATAGACAAAACGGTGGAAAACGGGGAGCTTGTGTCGGTGACAGTCCGGGGAGGCGGATGCGGCCACGGGATTGGCATGTCTCAAAACTGCGCAAAGGCGCTGGGAGGTCAGGGGAAATCTTACAATGAGATCTTGCAGTATTTTTATCCGGGGACTTCTGTGGAAAAGCAGACGATGTGAATCTGAAAATCTTGTTGAAATATGGGACACGTTATACTATAATCAAATAATACCGGACTTGAGAGAGTGACAGAACGGAGAGATTTCGGAGGCGTTTGCTGTGGATTACAGGGAAGCACGGGCGTATATGAAAACCATTGAACGCTATGGAAGTGTTCCGGGGCTGGATACTGTCCGCCAGCTTTTGCGGCGGCTGAACAACCCGCAGAATGCATGCCGGCTGGTTCAGATCGTCGGGGACAAAGGGCGGGT
>CANQQN010000164.1 GCA_947625995.1 uncultured Lachnospiraceae bacterium | reverse complement strand
TGCGTCCGCGCCGGATCGATCTGCTGTTTTTTAGTATAACAAGTTGTGGAATTATTATTTGTAATTCTTTATGAATATTTGTAATTCTTTTAGGTCTTGAATCGTAAGATTTTCATTTTTTTACTATACAAAGTTCGACATAAGAGATAAAATGAAACCAGAGCAATGAGAAATCCGGGGCATCATGGGAAGGAAAGAAAGCGCGTCCGTGCCTGCATGGAGCGCAGAACCCTGAAACCCGTAAATATGGAAAGAATAACAGGGAGTGATCTTGTGACATTATTACAGGGAGACATCGGAAAGAGTTATGAGGTAAAAGAGATCCGGCTGGAAGAGGCTACCGCCCGCAGGCTGCAGATCCTTGGGCTGCTTTCCGGAACGAAGATCGAGGTTTTGAACAAAAAAAGGAGCGGCAGCGTGATCTTCAAGGTACGCGGCACCCGTTATGCCATCGGCAGGCATATTGCCGACGGGATCCTGCTGGGAGGTGAGGTCAGTTGAGCGGCGTGACACATGTAGCGTTTATCGGAAATCCTAACTGTGGGAAAACCACGCTCTTTAATGCCTACACCGGCGCAAAGCTGAAGGTGGCAAACTGGCCGGGAGTCACCGTAGAGAAGAAGGAGGGGGCGTTTCGGTATCATAACCAGCAGTTCAAGTTGGTGGACCTGCCGGGAATTTACAGCCTCACGTCCTACACCATGGAAGAAAAACTGTCCCGCCAGTACATTCTGGAGGACGAAGTAGATGTGATCCTAGATGTGATCGATGCTTCCTGTCTGGAGCGGAACCTGTATCTGGCCCTGCAGCTTATTGAGCTTGGCAAGCCGGTGGTGCTGGCTTTGAATATGATGGATATCGTGCAGGAGCGGGGAATGGAGATCGACACCCACCGTCTGCCGGAGATGCTTGGCGTGCCGGCGATTCCGGTGTCTGCCCGGAAAAAGACAGGGCTTGATATCCTGATGCATACGGTGGCCCACCATGCGGACGGCCAGCGGGACATTCCGCTGGAACATCACCACGGGGACAAGCAGAGCAGTCATAAACACAATCATCATGCGGAGTACGTGGTGGTTTACAGCGACGAGATCGAGGATAAGATCGACATTCTTGAGGAACGGCTGCTGGCATGGAAACCGGATATTGTGAATCCCCGGTGGCATGCCATCAAGCTGCTGGAGCAGGATGAGGAAATCACAAAAAATCATCCCATAAAAACCGATGATGTGGTGGATAGAAGCTATGAGACCGATATCATCAATCAGAAATACGATTTTATTGAGGAAGTCATCGAGGAGTGTCTGTTCCATAAGAACGCGAAAAGCGAGAAGACTGACCGGATCGACAGCGTGCTCACACATCCTGTTTTGGGCGTGCCGGTGTTCCTCGGCATTATGGCGCTGGTGTTTTTCCTTACCTTCACCATTGGAGATTTTATCAAAGGCGGCTTTGAGTGGGGACTGGAATGGTTTGAGAACGGGGTTTCGAGCCTGCTTACGTCTATGGGCGTGAACGCGGTGCTAAAATCCCTTGTGGTGGATGGCATCATCGCGGGCGTAGGCGGTATCCTGACCTTCTTGCCCAATATCTTTATCTTGTTTCTGGCGCTGGCCCTTCTGGAGGACAGCGGTTACATGGCAAGAGTGGCTTACGTGATGGACGGCATTATGGGAAAGCTGGGGCTTTCCGGCCGGGCCTTCATTCCCATGCTGCTGGGCTTTGGCTGTACGGTGCCTGCGGTTATGGCGTCCCGGGCGCTGGAGGATCCGAAAGACCGGCTGAAGACCATTCTGATCACGCCTTTTATGTCTTGTAGTGCAAGGCTGCCCATTTACGTGTTGTTTTCTTCCATGTTTTTCGGAAAACACGCCATGCTTGCGGCCTACTCCATGTATGTGATCGGCCTTTTGGTGGCGATCCTTTCCGCGCTGGTGATGAAGCTTTTTGACAAAAGCGGCGGCAAGTACAATCTGCTGATCGAGCTGCCGGAGTTTAAGCGGCCCAGCGCCCACACCATCTTCATCTACGTGTGGGAAAAGATCAAGGACTATCTCACAAAGGCCGGAACCACCATCTTTATCGCGTCCATTATCGTGTGGGCGCTCCTGAATTTCGGCTTCCACGGAATGGTGCAGATGGGGGATAAGAGCAGCTTCGGCGCCATGATCGGACAACTGGTGACGCCGTTGCTGAAGCCTGCGGGTCTTGGCTACTGGCAGGTAGTGGTGTCTCTCATCGCAGGGATCGCCGCCAAGGAAGTGGTGGTTTCCAGTATGGGAATTTTATATGGTATCAACAACATCAACTCCGCAAAAGGAATGGCTTCCATGGTGGCGGTTTTGGGCGCTTCCGGCTTCACTGCTCTGAACGCCTACGCGTTGATGGTGTTTTGCCTGCTTTATATTCCCTGCGCGGCGACGATCGGCACGATCCGCAAGGAGACCAATTCATGGAAATGGACTGCCGTTTCCATTGTGTTCCAGTTAAGCGTGGCATACATAATGGCTGTGCTGGTGTATCAGATCGGATCGCTGTTTGTGTAAGAGTTTTTGCGCGGATCCAGAAAACCCCGGCAGTCGGAATACGATTTTTGTTTGACTGTTTCTGACGGCTGCTGTGAGAATCCGTCTGTTTCAACGCAAACACATTGTTTTTCGCATTTTGCTGCGCCGTTTATTGACAGATGCTGCCGCAAACTCGCGCTGGCTTCGCTCGCCAGCGCTCAGACAGGCTTTCGCATCTGTCACTATGCTCGCAAAATACGCGAAAATACAATGACTGTTTGCTTATGATACAGACGGATCTCCACAACAAGCTTTTCAGAATTTATTTTTGAACCGAAACCGTATTCAGACTGCCGGGGTTTGCCGGATCTTGCGGGGTTTGCCGGATCCTGCGGCGGCTTACCGGTATTGTTTTGGAGTGAGTCCCGTATATTTTTTGAACACCTTGGAAAAATAGCTCTGATCCTCAAAGCCGGTGGCAATGGCAATATCTATGACAGAGTAGTCCGTGTTTGCAAGAAGGCGTTTGCTTTCCTCAATGCGCACCATGTTCAGATATTCCTTGAAGGAGGAACCGCAGGACTGTTTGAAAATGGTGGAAAAATAGGCGGGATTTAAGTGTACATGCTTTGCCACGTCATTAAGCGTGATGCCTGTCTGGTAATTTTTGGAAATGTAACTGATGGCCCGGCGGATCACGTCGTTGTTTTTGTGGGGCTTGTAATTGAACATGCTTTCCGTGAACACCTCCACCGTTTCCTGCAGCTTGAAGCACAGGGCGTCCAGCGTGGTGATCTCCTGCAGCGTCTTTAAAAACTGATTATTCAGCTTTAAAATAGAATCCGTGGCGGCGCCGCCTTCGATAGCGGCCCGGGAAAGCAGGGCGCAAAGCTCGATGGCTCTTGATTTTAAAATGTCAAGGCTGCTGCCTTCAGAAAACAGTACATAGCCAAGCAGATCGTTTAGGATGCCCTTGGCCTCGCTGACGTTGCCGGTCTTCACCTTTGTGATCAGCGCTTTTTCCATTTCCAGAGGGTAGCTGTTGGTGACAGGCGTCTGCAGTTTGTACCGTTGAATGGATTCACTGATCCGAGACTGCTGGTGGAGCTTCCGCTGGTTGATGATAAATTGCTGGCGGGTATCTGTGATCAGATTGGAAAACATAAAATATAGAAGCTTACTGATCTGGGTCACCGTTGCCGGCGGAATCACTTTGATCTGGGCGGCTTCCTCATACAGTTCTAAAAGGACGTCAGGCGGCAGGTGATATCGTTTGCCCGCGTCCGAGATCATCAGGGTGTCCGGCGGCTCCATCAGGAAGGGGCCAACCAGAATGGAACCTAAAAACCTGCCGTGATTGCTCAACGGGAATACAATATGATTTAGGTTTGCGTGGCAGGAAAAAATATAGGATTCTCCCATGTCCACGGCCTGCCTGCTGGCGCTTATGTGCAGCTGTTGGCAGGATTCGCCGGCTGGCAGAAACTTGCGGAACAGGGCACAGTAATTGGAAGAGGTTCCGTAGGATTTCAGAATGGAGCCGTGTTCGTCGATGATCTGGATCTGAAGTCCGATGCAGGCTTCAAAGGTTTCCAGCATTTCACTTAATTGTTGTTCTTCCACAATGGAATATAAATAAGTTTCTTTCATGTAACCTCCATTCCGGAGCGTTTGCGCGACGGGGCGATGAGAACCGCGGATGCAGGTTCTTATCTGCCATCAATGGGATTTGGAACGCTCCATAAGAACCGTACAGGCAGGTCAGGCAGCCTTTTGTCGCCGTGAAGATGCTTTTTGCGCCGTGTTGTAAAAATTTCCTCAAAAATATTTACAAAAAGTGAATCATGTGAAAATTATACCATGCAATAGTAAAAAAAGCA
>CANQQN010000163.1 GCA_947625995.1 uncultured Lachnospiraceae bacterium | reverse complement strand
TAGACGCCACCAGATCGTTGCCCGGAGCGCTGAGCAGGTTCAGGCCCTTGGTCTGCACAGATTCCCCATAGGCAAGAACACCTTTTACTAGGGCGCTGCCGGATTTCTGGGTACAGCCGAGAGACTTGTCCTCCAAGGTGCTGATGCCGCCCTTTTTGTTGCCGGGCGAAGGATTCTCATAGATGGTCTGATTGTGGCTTGTAAAATAATTTTTAAAATCATTGATCAGGTCAACGGTCTTGTGAAACAGTCCCTCGTCGGCGCAGCGGTCCATGAGCAGCGTCTCCGCGCCGAACATTTCCGGCACCTCCGTAAGGATGGTGGTGCCGCCCTTGGAGATCAGGATGTCGGAAAACGCGCCTACGGTAGGATTTGCGGTGATGCCTGACAGGCCGTCGGAGCCGCCGCACTTCATACCCACGATCAGGTTTGACGCGTCGATAGGCTGCCGCTTGAACTGCCCCGCATACTCCGCCAGTTCTGTCAGCAGCGCAAGCCCGTCCGCCATCTCATCGTCGGATTCCTGACAGACAAGGAACCGGACGCGGTTCTCATCGTAGTCGCCCATGTGCTTTTTGATCTCTTCGATGTTGCTGTTCTCACAGCCCAGCCCCAGCACAAGCACGCCGCCTGCGTTAGGATGGTTGATCAGATTGGCCAGAATCTGCCTTGTATTTTCCTGATCGTCACCCATCTGGGAGCATCCGTAAGGGTGGGGGAATGCCACCACTTCCTCAATGGAGCCTGTAGCCAGATGCGACGCCGCCTTTGCCATGGCCGTAGCGATCGAATTGACACAGCCCACAGTGGGAATGATCCACAACTCGTTTCGCACGCCCACCTTGCCGTCCGGGCGCTGATAACCCATGAAGGTGGCGGGCTCGGTAGGGGCCACGTCCTCCCCTGTAGGATTGTAGCTGTAAGTGAGCAGATCACCCAGCGCCGTTTTCAGATTATGTACATGGATCCAGCCGCCCTTTTGCACCGCTTCTCTGGCAGTGCCGATGCGAAAGCCGTACTTGATCACATCCTGTCCCTCTGCAATGTCCTGCAGGGTAAATTTATGTCCTTGGGGGATCTCCTCCCGCAGGGTGACCTCCTGCCCGCCCACATGACAGACAGTGCCCTTTGCCAGCGGTTTTAAGGCAACCGCCACATTATCCTTTGGATTGATCTTGATATAATCCTGCATGATTTACCCTCATTTTCTTAATCGTTTACCATTGTCTCCAAAGCGCTTCTCATGCCCTTTGCCTGAATCAGTTTCAACCCCTCGATCACCGAATCACAGAGGCCTTCGATCTTTGTAAGATCCTCGCCGAAGAATTTTTCATTGGAAAGGAACGCGGGCACCCATTCCTCCGCGGGCTTTGTGGAATTTGCCGCGAAGAACTCCAGCACGTCCGCATCGTCCATGATCTTGTATTCCTCTTCTCCCCTGTGGCCGATGAGAGCGCCGTCCCGGATCTCAGTACCGGTGTAGAAGGCCAGCAGCGCGGAAATCGAGAAGGTCAGATTTCTGGGAAGCTTTCCTGTCTTTTCTACATAGCCCTTCAAGGAAGGCAGGCAGCGGGCCCGCCACTTGGATACGGAATTTAAGGAGATGGAAAGCAGTGCGTGTTTTACATAAGGATTCTCAAAACGCTCGATCACCGCGTTGGCAAAATCCTTCAGTTCCTTCTCAGGAAGGGTCAGCGTGGGGATCACCTCGTCAAAGATCGTGGTCATCATAAATTTGCGGACCGTCTCATCGTTCATGGATTCCAGCACGATATCGTTGCCAGCCAGATAGGACGCAAGCACAAAGGAAGTATGGGCGCCGTTTAAGATACGCACCTTTCTCTGCTTGTAAGGCTTCTGGTCGTCTGTGAAAATCACGGGCAGGCCGGCCTTGTCAAGCGGGAACTCTCCGGAGAAATCCTTTTCCATCTCGATGACCCAGAGGGCGAACAATTCGCTGGTGTCAAGCAGATTGTCCCGATAGCCAAGCTCTTCCCACATCTTCTCCGCGTCGTCGCGGGGATAGCCGGTAACGATCCGGTCTACCAGCGTGCTGCCGAAGATGCAGGCGTCCAGCACCCACTGTTTGAAATCGTCGCCCAGATCCCACAGATCGATGAACTGGAACACGCATTTCTTGAGGGCGGGGCCGTTGTTGTCAATGAGCTCCACAGGGAGCATGATCAGACCCTTGTCCAACGCGCCGTTGAAATGCTGGTAACGGGCGTACAAAAATTTAGTCAGTTTGCCCGGGAAGGTCTTGGGCGGATTGCTCTCGAACTTGTCCCCGGCGTCAAAAACGATCCCTGCCTCCGTGGTGTTGGATACCACAAAGCGGAGGGTGTCAAGCTTCGCGTACTCCATATAGCGGTCATATTCTTCGATGGCCGCAACCGCGTCTGCCACACTGGTGATCACACGGTTGACCACCTTTGCCTCATTGTTTTCCTTGCCCCGCATAGACAGGGTATACTGGCAGTCCTGCTCATGGAAGAAGTCCAGATTTCCGAATTCAATGGGCTTCACAATGACGATATTGCCGTCAAATACGCCCTTTTCATTGGCAACGTCGATCATGTAATCCACAAAAGCGCGCAAGAACCCGCCTTCTCCAAACTGCAGGACCTTAATGGGTCTCTCTTTTGGATTTGTCATACTCTTATTTAATACTTGCATCCCGATCTCTCCTTTTCTTTTCTGTTTAAAATTTTATATAGTGCGCCACTATAAAGCTACTGTCATTCTAACCTTTTCCCATAAAGAAGTCAATGTTTTATTCACCGCAAATACCTTGCAAAGCCCTGCTTTTTCCAGTATAATGATTGCAATAAAAAATATCAGATATTATAAAAAAGGAGGACCTATCATTATGAAACCGTTTATGGACAAGGATTTTCTGTTATCCACAGAAACCGCGCAAACCCTTTTCCACAGCTATGCGGAAAATACCCCCATTCTCGACTATCACTGCCACATCAATCCGCAGGAGATCGCTGAGGACCGTCAGTTTGAGAACATCACTCAGGTATGGCTGGGCGGCGACCATTATAAGTGGCGTCAAATGAGGAGCAACGGCATCGACGAGTACTACATCACCGGAGACGCGCCTGACCGGGAAAAGTTTCAGAAATGGGCGGAGACGCTGGAAAAGGCCATCGGCAATCCCCTGTATCACTGGAGTCATCTGGAGCTGCAGAGATACTTCGGCTACACCGGCACTTTAAGCGGAAAGACCGCCGAAGAAGTCTGGAACATCTGCAACGCAAAGCTGCAGGAGAAATCCATGAGCGTGCGCAATATCATCAAGCAGTCCGGCGTGACCCTGATCTGCACCACAGACGATCCTGTGGACTCTCTGGAATGGCACAAGATGATCGCCGCGGACGACGGCTTTGACGTGCAGGTGCTGCCTGCCTGGAGGCCGGACAAGGCCATGAATATCGAGAAACCTGATTATACCGATTATCTGGCTAAGCTTTCCGATGTTTCCGGCGTCAAGATCCACAGCTTCGCCTCCCTTCAGGAAGCTCTGAAGGCGCGGCTTGCCTTCTTCGATTCCATGGGATGCCGCGCCAGCGACCATGCCCTTGAGTACGTGATGTACCAGCCCGCCACCGAGGAACAGATCGAGGCTATCTTTGCAAAGAGACTGGCCGGCCAGATCCCTTCTTATCAGGAAGAACTGCAGTTCAAGACCGCGTTTATGACATTTGTGGGCCGCGAGTATCACAGACTTGGCTGGGCGATGCAGCTGCACTACGGCACCAAGAGAGACAACAATACCCTCCGCTACAACCAGTTGGGACCGGATACCGGCTACGACTGCATCAACACCCACGGTTCCTCCGCGGAGATGGCCGCTTTCTTAAACGCCCTGAACATCACGGACCAGCTTCCCAAGACCATTATTTATTCTCTGAATCCCGTTGACAACGCCGCCATTGGCACGGTGCTTGGCTGTTTTCAGGATTCCTCCGCCATTGGCAAGATCCAGCAGGGTTCCGCTTGGTGGTTCAACGACCACAAGGTGGGCATGACAGAGCAGATGACCTCCCTCGCGAATCTTGGTCTGCTGGCGAACTTCATCGGTATGCTCACCGATTCCAGAAGCTTCTTATCCTATACAAGGCACGAATATTTCCGCCGCATTCTCTGCGACCTTCTGGGCAAATGGGTGGAAAATGGCGAGTATCCCGCAGACATGGAAGCCCTCGGCAAGATGGTGAAGGATATCTCCTATTACAACGCGGTGAGATACTTTGGGTTTAATCTGTAAGACATGTGTAACCCTGCAAGACATTTTCCCTCTTAAAGGGTAAATGCAATAAAAAAAATCAAAAGATCATCGGAGTATGCACATGAAAAAAGTGATCATCATCGGCGCGGGCCCGGCAGGCCTGACTG
>CANQQN010000162.1 GCA_947625995.1 uncultured Lachnospiraceae bacterium | reverse complement strand
TCAGATGGAATCAATATGGCGACAGACTACGGAAAGACCATATTTCCCGGTACGGCAGCTACCGGAGAAGGCAGAAGCGGCCGTGATCGGGGCAGGTATGGCAGGCGTTCTTACCGCATGGCTCTTGCAGAGGCAGGGCGTGCAGACGATCCTTTTGGATGCGGACAGAGCAGGCGGCGGACAGACAGAAAAGACGACGGCAAAGATCACCTTTCAGCACGGTCTCATCTACGACCGGCTGATCCGTACCGTAGGTGAGGAAGCCGCGGAAAAATATCTGGCTGCAAACAAAAAAGCTGTGAAGGAGTACCGCAGACTGATAGACCGGGAGAAGATCGACTGCGATTTTCAGGAGCGGTCTTCTTATCTGTATTCTGTTTCTGAATTCGCGCCTCTGGAAAGAGAAATGACGGCGCTTCACCGGCTGGGCGCTTCGGCACAGCTGCTTGCAGGCTGTCCGCTGCCTTTTCCGGTGCGCGGCGCCCTGCGGGTGGAAAAACAGGCGCAGTTTCATCCGTTGAAGTTTTTACACGCGCTGGCGGGGCAACTGGATATTTATGAAAAAACGCCGGTACTCCGCGTGGAGGACAATGTGCTGCATACGTCTGCCGGAAAGATAAAGGCGGAACAGATCATATTCGCCTGCCATTATCCGTTTCCGTTGAGGCCGGGCTATTATTTCGCAAGGATGCATCAGGAACGCAGCTACGTGCTGGCAGTGGACAATGTGCCGGACCTGAACGGCATATATTATGGGATCGACAACAATGGCCTGTCTTTCCGGAATTACGGCCCGCTGCTGCTGGTAGGCGGCGGAAGCCACAGGTGCGGGGAAAATACAAGGGGCGGCCAGTATGAAATGCTTTCGGTGGCGGCAAAAAATCTGTGGCCGGACTGTCGGGAAAGGGCAATGTGGTCGGCGCAGGATTGTATGACGCTGGACGATATCCCGTATATCGGCAGATTTACGGGAAAACGGTCCGACTGGTATGTGGCCACAGGCTTCAAAAAATGGGGCATGACGGGTGCCATGGTCTCCGCAAAGCTCATCAGCGACGGAATCCTTGGAAAAGTTGGTCCGGAGTCACAGGTATTTTCTCCCCGGCGGCTGACCATCAGGGCGTCCGCGGGAAATTTTGTAAATGAGGGGGTCCACAGTATAAAAAATCTGACCCGGTATTATCTTCCTTTTGGATACGGTTCCCTGCAGAAGCTTAAGCCCGGCTGCGGCAGTGTTATCATACAGAATGAGAAAAAAATGGGCGCTTATAAGGATCAGGATGGATATGTATATCTGGTTTCCGCAAAATGTCCCCATATGGGCTGTCAGCTTGTCTGGAATCCTGATGAAAAAAGCTGGGACTGTCCTTGCCACGGATCCAGATTCGATCATAAGGGAAGACTGCTGGACGGGCCTGCGCAGACGGGAATCGGAAGGAAAAAATGAGGAAGCAAAAAGACCCGCCCTTCAAACTGCAGGCTTGATATGAACCCGCACCTCCGGAAAAAAACAGATTCGGAGGCGCGGGTTTTTTTATCCTTTTTTTGAATTTGGTTCTGCTGTCAAAGGGACAAGTCCATCTGATTTCATTCATAATTTCGTGTGACTTGAAAAAGAAAAGGACTTTACATTCATTTTACATAACCAGGGTAACGGATTTGATGTTCCGGCGTTAACCTATAGCTGTACCCAAAAAGGAAAATAAAAAAGCAAAGGAGAAATTTGAAATGAAGAAAATTTTACCATTAATCCTTGCCGCAGTATTGGCAGCATCGGCGCTTGCAGGTTGTTCCTCTCAGGAAAAAGACGGGACCGTTTCCACCGGCGGCTCCACCTCTCAGGAAAAAGGTGGAACTGTTTCCACCGACGGCTCCACCTCTATGGAGGAAGTGATCGGCGTTCTGGGAGAAGCCTTTCAGGAGAAGTACAGCGGTATGGCCTTTACTTATAATCCCACCGGCTCCGGCTCCGGAATACAGGCCGTGCAGGAGGGACGCTGTGACATCGGTCTTTCCAGCCGCAGCTTGAAGGAGGAGGAAAAAGCGGACGGCCTGACGGAAACCGTTCTCGCTAATGATGGGATCGCCGTGATCGTGAACCCGGAAAATACATTAAATGACCTTGATGTAGATACGATCGCAAAAATCTATACAGGGGAGATCACAAATTGGTCCGAGCTTGGCGGAAAGGACGGGCAGATCGTTGTGATCGGACGTGAAGCGGGCAGCGGAACAAGAGATGGTTTTGAATCGATCACGGGTACGGAGGACGCCTGTAAATACCGTCAGGAGCTTACATCCACAGGCGACGTGATCACGACGGTTTCCCAAAACCCGGACGCTATCGGATATGCTTCTCTCGCCGCTGTCAGCGATCAGATCAAGGCTCTTTCCGTAGGCGGCGTTGCTCCCAGTGAAGACACTGTCAAAGACGGCAGCTATGTTATTCAGCGCCCGTTTGTGCTGGTAACCAAAGAGGATACAGAGCTTTCTGACGCGGCGCAGAAATTCTATGACTTCGCGATCTCTGACGAAGCGGCTCCGCTCATATCAAAAGCAGGCGCGGTACCCGTAAAATAAAGGAGCTTAGGCCGGTGACGATAAACCCGGCCGGCCTCTCCGAAGATAAGGAAAGCATAGATGAAAAAGCAAAAAGCATTTGAAAAGTTTATTCATGGTATCTTTCTTATTCTGGGTCTGATCACGGTGGGCTGCGTACTGCTGATCACGTTTTATCTGGTTCTTGCCGGGATCCCGGCGATCCGGAAGATCGGTCTTTCAGATTTTCTGTTCAATGCAAAATGGGCGTCTACCGCAAAGGAACCGTCCTACGGGATCCTGCCGTTTATCCTGACCAGCGTTTACGGCACGGCCGGCGCCATTCTGATCGGCGTACCGATCGGATTTTTAACCTCGGTATATCTGGCAAAGCTTGCCCCTGCGAAGGTAAGGACGGTGGTATCCGGCGCTGTCGGTTTACTTGCAGGAATCCCGTCCGTCGTCTACGGTCTGGTCGGAATGATGGTGCTTGTTCCCGGCATTCGCAAGCTGTTCCATGTCCCGGACGGCGCAAGCCTTTTAGCGGCGATCATTG
Source organism: uncultured Lachnospiraceae bacterium (assembly GCA_947625995.1). GTDB lineage: Bacteria > Bacillota > Clostridia > Lachnospirales > Lachnospiraceae > CANQUC01. The sequence goes on along the minus strand of CANQQN010000162.1, from coordinate 1,326 downwards.
TGCTTGCGATCATGATCCTGCCCTCTATTATCAATGTGTCGATCACTGCTCTGGAAGCTGTGCCGAAGGAATATGAGGATGCGTCTCTGGCCCTTGGGGCAACACCGGTTGAAACCTATTTTAAGGTATCGGTTCCCGCGGCGAAAAGCGGGATCGCCGCGGCCGTGGTGCTGGGCGTCGGACGGGCGATCGGAGAAGCGATGGCCGTTATGATGGTATCCGGCAACGGGCCAAATCTGCCGGAGCTTTTCGGAAGCGTCCGATTTCTGACAACGGCGGTAGCAAGTGAAATGTCCTATTCCAGCGGACTGCAGAGACAGGCGTTGTTTTCTATCGCCCTTGTGCTTTTCCTGTTCATTATGCTCATTAACGGGGCACTGAATTTCTTTTTGAAGCGCAGTAAGGAGGAATGAATACAGTGAACGGTCAAATCGACGCAAAACGAAAAATCAAGATTGTCCTTCTGCGGGGACTATGCGGGATCTGCGCTGTTCTTACCTGCGGGCTGGTTTTATTTCTGCTGATCTATGTATTCGCGAAGGGAATCCCGAATCTCTCATGGGAACTGCTGTCTACAAAACCGAGTTACCTGTCAGGAAAGATCGGGATTCTGCCGGATATTCTGAATACGGTTTATATCATTGCCGCAACGCTGGCGGTTGTGCTTCCCCTCGGTGTGGGCGCGGCGGTCTATCTTACGGAATACGCGAAGAACAAACGAATCGTTGCCGCGATCGAATACGCCGCCGAGACGCTTTCCGGAATCCCGTCTATTATTTACGGTCTGGTGGGTATGCTGTTCTTCTGTCAATTCCTGAATATGCAGACCTCGCTTCTGGCGGGAGCATTAACCCTTGTGATCATGAATCTGCCGACGGTGATGCGTACAACACAGGAAAGCCTGAAAACGGTACCGCAGTCCTACCGGGAAGGCGCTTTCGGCCTCGGGGCCGGTAAGTGGCGCGTGATACGCACGGTTGTCCTGCCCGGCTGTATAGACGGCGTCATCACAGGCTGTATCCTGTCCGTGGGGCGGATTCTCGGGGAATCGGCGGCCCTTCTGTTTACGGCGGGATTTGCCCACGCGTTAAACGGATTCTTTGAAGGACTTGGAAGCGCCGGGGCAACCCTGACCGTGGCCCTTTATGTTTACGCAAAGGAGCAGGGTGAATTTGGCGTGGCATTCGCGATCGCCGCCATCCTGATGGTACTTACCCTAGTGATCAATCTTTTCGCCACGCTGGCGGGACGCTGGTTCAAAAGGAGGCAGAATATATGAACGATATCATTACCGTGCGGGATATGAATCTCTGGTATGGTTCCGCG
>CANQQN010000161.1 GCA_947625995.1 uncultured Lachnospiraceae bacterium | reverse complement strand
TTTGCGTGTACAACTTGTTTTATTCGGGTTGATGCAGGATTGAGGCAGGTATAAAGAGATTTACCTTTCAGCGCTGGCATTAGACAATGACTGTTGCCATATATTCTGTATTTTCATCGGCGGCGATCCCCGGATCATCAAAAGTCAGGCTGCCGTCGGTACCGGTCATAAAATGGCACAGAGCAATGCCCATGTCAATCTTTTGTATATCCCACGCTCTGTCGGCATACCCTTTGCTGTGTTTCAGATAAAAATGGTACCCATGATCAGTCCGGACGATGCGCCAAGGCTGCTTGTTTACAGCAGACGGCGCAAGCCGCACCATTTCCAGTGCGTCTGCGATCTTTTTATCGTCTGCGATCAACGGTGTGGAAAAATTATGGTCGAAAAAGAGCTCGCCTGCAGGTAATCTCCTGTCGGCCTTGACCCCTTTTCGCATGACCGCCTCTTTGACGGACATTTTTTTTGCGGGATAGCCAAGAGGACTGACGCAGTACATGGCTTCTCCCTCGCGGACGCCGGCTGCCTTTTCAAACAGGCCCCGATCCATCGTCCCGCCGATCCATGTTGTTCCAACGCCAAGCGACCATGCGTAAAGAACAAACTGCTCAAAGGAATAACCGTATGCCTCCTCGCTATGGGACTGTTTTTGTACCTTTGCAGCAATATAACAATCCTCTCCCTTGATCACAGGGCTTGAGAGGTTGTGCTCGTCTGCATCTAAAAGAGTAAATTCTATGGGAATATGATAGGGATTCTGTATATTCTCCATATACGCGAGGAGCTTCCTGTTATCCTCCTCATTCAACGGGCTCCCGTCAAAGGTCCGCACACTTCTTCTCGTTTTCATCAATTCTGTCATGTTCATAATATCTAATATCCTCCATTCTCAAATGTTTGCGCGACATGGGCGCAAAGCAGACTCCGCCGAAGGAGATGCGGGGAACTGCGTTCTCCCCGTCGACATTTTATGGAAGCAGATCATGCAGCACTCTCTTATAATTGCTCAGAAACATCTTTGTAAACTGATACTGCTCCGTCTCTTCATAGTTTTTCTGAACGATACCATCCTCCTCTATACTATAGATAAGGGCGTCCGGATATGCTAATAGGATCGGCGAATGGGTGGCGATGACAAACTGCGACCCGCTTTCAATCAACTGATGCATCCGGAGAAGAACGCTTAGCTGCCGCGCGGGGGATAGGGCTGCCTCCGGTTCGTCCAGAATATAAAATCCGTTTCCGCGAAAGCGGTTCTGCATCAATGCAAGGAAAGATTCCCCGTGAGACTGTTCATGAAGGGAAACGCCGCCGTAGGCACCGATGACAGGCGCGCCGATGGTGGGCTCCGCATCCAGTTCCTCAATGTTTGTGGCCACGTTGTAAAAACTTTCCGCCCGCAGAAAATAACCGTCCCTCGCCTTATGAATACTCCTGCTCAAGCGCAGATTCCGAAAAAGATCCGAGGAAGAATTCTTCGTGGAAAAATTAAAATTCAGGGATCCGCCTTCCGCGTTAAAGCCATAGGCAATGGCGACAGCCTCGATCAGCGTAGACTTTCCGGAGCCATTCTCGCCCGTGAGAAAGGTGACTTTCCCGTCAAGCCTTAACCGCTCAAAGTGTTTCAACACCTGCAGGTCATGGGGATATCTGCTGCAATCCTTTGGCTTCTCATAGATCACTTCCCTGACAAACCCCTGTGTATCCATCAATTCCTCCACCCCTTTCCGATCATAAAAAGTGTGTGAATATTTGTATCGTGATGCTCCATTTTACTTTCTGCCATCCATCGCTTCAACGATTTCAAAATATTCATCGATCTTTTTTTGTGCCTCTTCCATGGACAGATCAAAATGAGCCATGACAAGATGCAATACCGTGCCGATCGCACAGTCCTGTGAAAACTTATCACGTATAAAATCCAATACGTCCATATAGCATTTTTCCTTTCTATCCGATTGCAGATGAAACGAACCTGCTGAACCGTCCATCAAATGGGTATGATACCAGTCTGTTAGCTGCTCCACAATCCAGAAGTCATAGCCTTCCTCATCCAGATGATCGATGATGTTATAATCTATGGTCTCGTCCTATCCGCAGACATATACCGAAGAACCATTTGATTCATTCTTGTATGTACATAAAAAACCTGTGACTGATCGGCATATTCCTTTGTTACCAGAGGCACTCCCGTAAAATGCCGTTTATAGCCCGTGAGCACCATCTCGGGTTTTCCTCAATTCTGTATTCCATTGTGATCTCTCCTGCCAGCCCTTATAAATCATGTGCTGCCAGCACCTCTACTTCCCTGCGTTCGATGTCATCGGTCCGTTTAAGATACGACAATAAAATTTCCTGTTCCTTCTGTATCGCGTCTCGTGCCATAACGGTATCCGTCACAATATGAATATTATCTTCATCATCCATAAAGGCGGTGGAATACAATAATCCCGCCTGTAAATCCATCGATGTTTCTTCATAACTTTCTCGGAGCATCCATTTTGTGAACTCCCAATATGGATACTCGACCCAATCATCACAAAGCAACGCGCCTCGATAAGACATAATCCTCCGGTATCTTTTCTCAAATGCCGGATACCATGCATTCGATGTATTCTCGCGTCCGGAGCTTCTGCTGAAGCAGTCTGCTACCGACTTTATGTTTCCTTCTTCGTGATTGTGATTTTCCAAAGGTTGACCGCATATAGGGCAAGAAGAAGCATGTTCTGAAAAACCATGGTTCAGACAAGTAGCACATACTGTAATCCGCTCATACTCCTCTCCATTTGAAGCTTTTTTTCTCTCTACATATGGGTAGCCAAGATGAAACACTCCCGGCCGCTTTATAAATCTCTGCCGTGCTTTCAGGCGTTCAGACGTATTTTTATACGATCTGTGCTGTTCAATTAATTCTCCACAAAACGAGCAGTATTCTGCTTTTGGATCATTTATATATGACAGACAACTTGGGCACTTGCGACAAACCGATACATATTTATTCTTTCGCGGTTTTCTCCACATCCTGTAGATACTTCTGTAAATCGCATCACTTGCTTCCAAAAGGATAAAGTTATAAAAGTTTCGGATCAGCTTCTCTTCATATCTGTCATAGGGAAGGTAGCTAGTTTCAAATACCCGTTTATACTTCTTCCCGGCTGCTTTATCAGAAACTCCAAACAGTAAAGCGATCTGATCAACGGTGATCCCATTGAGGTACTTCAATATTGCTGTCGGCATCAGAAATTCCGCAGCAAAATAGTGGGCCTCTACTTCAAGCACACCATATTGCTCATTCGTGATTCCTCCACGATTTAAAGCCGTCTCTCCAAATTCAACGAGATGTCCGAGTATAACATGTCCGATCTCATGCATGATCGTCCACGAAATACGATCCGGGCTCTTGATCGTCACATCATCGTAAACAATATAATATTTCCCGGTATCACGCATACGGATAGTTCGTCCTTCGGCATTTTGTTGCTTCAAATGAAACGGATCATCTGATCTCAATATTTTTTGTGCCTCTGACCACGGCAGACAGGTGACATATTCCTTCATCTCATCAAGAACATCATAGGGGGATATGGGAAACTTCTCGTATCCACACTCAAGCAGAAATTCGTATGCCGTCTTTGTGACAAAGCTAAATCGAGGCGAATCAGGTATCTTTTTCTTTCTTTGCATACGCAATAAACATCTCCACTTGCTTGTACAGATCATCCAAATCCTCATCTTTCAGATCCGCATTTCTTGACAGACCGTCTGCGATTTTCTCTACCGTCTCCTGTTGTTTTCTTGTTTTAAGGCCCGGAAACGCGCGTTCAACAGCAGGCGTATCATCAGTCGGTACATATCCCGCAATCTTCAACAGATCTTCCTGTGGTATGTGCAGCGCATCGGCCAGTGCACAAAGCACCTTCAGGGAAGGCATTTTCCTTTCATTCGTCTCAATACGCTGAACCTCTGTATGGCTGATACCGGCCTTTGTAGCAAGAAGATTTCTGCTCATTCCTGTTTCGGTTCTTTTTGTCTTTATAAATTCACCCAGCGTCATTATTTCGCCTCCTCTCCGTTTTGTATAATAAATATATTATAACACCGGCCACACCTAAAGGCAACAGTATTTTTAAAAATTTGCACTAAAAAGTTCAAAAAACTATTGACCTTTTCAGTATTATGGTTTATAATCCAGTTGAACTTATAAGTGCAATCAAAAGATTAGGGCAGTTGAAAGGAGAATGTCAAATGCGAAAATCAACCTGTATGAAGTTTGTCAAAACCATGCTGCGGGAATTCAGCGAGGGCAGAGGCTATCGAATGCGTCCAAACCCTGTCTCTGAGTTCGTCAAAGAAGCAAAAGCGGGGAAGCTGGATGGTCGGACGGATCCTGACTACAATCTGCTTGTAAAGGAAGCGGAAG
>CANQQN010000160.1 GCA_947625995.1 uncultured Lachnospiraceae bacterium | reverse complement strand
AGGTGCTGTACTGGGCTCTGTACTAGGTGCTGTGCTGGGCTCTGTACTAGGTGCTGTACTGGGCTCTGTGCTGGGTTCTGTACTGGGTGCCGTACTAGGTGCTGTGCTGGGCTCCGTACTAGGTGCTGTACTGGGCTCTGTGCTGGGCTCCGTACTAGGTGCTGTACTGGGCTCCGTACTAGGTTCCGTGCTAGGCTCCGTACTGGGCTCTGTGCTGGGTGCCGGCGTCGCGTCCGGATTTGCCCCGGCCTTCACAGCGATGCGGACAGATGCAGAAATACTGGGGTTCTCCACAGACGTACAGGTAATTTTAATGTTCGTTCCCTTTCGCACCGGTGTCAATACGCCGTCTTCACTTACCCTCAGAACAGAGGAATTGCTGGAGTTCCATGTTACGGCAGGATTACTTGCGTCCTCCGGTGTGATGACCGCTTTTAACTGAATGCTTTCAGGAGGCGTGGTGTCATCCCCCAGATAAATATTGGCAGGCGCCCCTTCAATCGATATTTTTTCTACTGTTTTTATAACTTCAACCTCGAAAGATTTTTCAACCTTTTTACCGGATGCCGCCCCATTTGCCGTTACAGTGATCGTTGCCTTACCCGGCTTCTTTGCGACCAAAAGGCCGGAATCCTTCACCTCTACAACCGAGGCCTCAGAAGAAGTCCATGTCAGTTCCCTGTTCGTCGCATGAGAAGGATATACATCCGCGGTCACCTGACGGGGTGTTCCGACTTTCATTTCAAAAGGCTTCGTATCGTCTACACGCAGATTGATATCCTCCACGTTGACAGTCTCATTCTTTTCTGCCGCTGTCTTGATCTCTTCGGTTCCCTTATATTCTGTGCGAAGCCAGAATTCCGGTCCCTCATTGAGTACATACGCCCCGGCGTAAGTATCCACAGTGTTTTCTACCGCATCCAAAGACAGCGCCTGATAATCATATCCAAGATTTTTTTCATATCCAAATTCAAAAGGAACATAGTTCCCGGCGCCATCGGTGGGCGGCACCTCTCTGGTGTATTTTTCCACGTCTTTGATATATGAATACCAATAAAAATCACCGATAGATTTCTTATTATTGTTATAATTAAAGTTCGTTGTGAAGGGGTTTACTCCTTTTTCGCCTTTTTCATTGGCATCCCAGCTGCTGCCGATATAAGGATCTTTCCCTTCATAGATCGCCTTGGAATTTACAACAAGCGTGTGATTCAACGCGCCGGAAAAAGCAACGCGGAATTTTTCCTGTACATTGCCCGTATTGACGGTCTGCATCTCCTCACCGCCAACAATGCTATCCACCTCGTTAAACACGCAGGTGTCCATACCTACAGACGCGCCGTCTCTTGCGCTTGCCGCGGTGTTGCCGTAACTCTCTCCCAACTCCTTTGCGATCTTTCTATGACTGGAATTATCCAGATAACAGTTAATGTAATGGATAGTACCTTGCCTGAGCAGTGGAAATCTCTGTACGATATTCGAGACTTTATTATATGCAAATGTCATATGAAGACGCTGATTTCCGTCCTGAAGTCCCTCTCCGTCCTTGAAATCTTTTTCTCCGGAACCGTTCAGGTTGAATTTGTTGTGATACGCCTCGTAAGCCATCACTTTTTTAGGGTCGCCTTTTGCTTTCGCGCGCAGGTCCGCATAAGCGCTTGACCCTTCCTTCAGTTTTCCCTCCTGATACAGCTCTTCCATATAAGTGACCGTCTTGTAGATCATACTGTCCTTGGGCGGGTTCTCGTCCGCTTCCAGACTGTACTTATTCCAAGATACCGTCATATTGGACGCGCCGTTTTCGGAGTCCATATTGCCGTCATAGCCCAAAGTAAAGGTACAATGGTCGATCCAGACGCCCTTTACGCCGTTAAGCTTCATCAAAGTCCAGCCGCCGTCCTTGGTATCTCCGCCTTTTTCATCATTGTACATCCACATCTCGTCAAACTTCAGGTTTCGGATGACAATATCGGAACTGGTGCCTTGCAGCTTCCACTCCGCATGCTTTACTGTATTGCCCGCTCTGGAAAAGATCGTCAGCCCTTTTGTATCAGAGATATTAAGCTGAGACACATTGCTCTCCAAAATAGACGGGTTCGTGATCTTCGATCTCATCTCCCAGTTGTATTTTTCGATGACCCCTGACCTTTTTGCCGTTTCAGAAAGCGCGTCGTATCCCAGATCCAGATCCGCCGTCAGTTCGATGACATCCACGGCATCCGTCTTTGCATCCGCCAGCGCCAACAGGAATTCTTCCTCGTTGGAAACTACGCGATAGTTGCTTTTCCCAATGGCCGACGTCCTGTCGTGTACCCGCCAGTCCGCCTGATCATCGCTTCCCTCCTGCGGCTTTGCGAAGCCCGTCACAGAGAAAAAGCTTGCGTCAAAATTTTTAAACTCCCGATTGGTGCCGGGCAGGGCGTCTATCTCTGCCGCCTGCGCATCCGTCACTACCATGCTCGGAACATACATGCCGGTAACCACCATGGCAGCGGTCAAAACTCCGGCCAAAATTCGCTTACACTTCATATGCTTTCTCCTTTTCTATGATTGTTTCTGCCTGTGACTACATATGTTTATCATACCATTATTACGGAATCTGCGCAACAAATAGTTTTAAATCTTTACGCATCCTGTTAAAATTGCACAAAAAAATGGCCCGTTACGGCCATTAAAGCTGATGACGGGAATCGAACCCGTGACCTCCTCACTACCAATGAGGTGCGCTACCGACTGTGCCACATCAGCAATCGGATGCTCTCAAAACATCCTTTGCTATAGTATCACACTTCCATTTGAAACGCAAGCAGTTTTTATTATTTTTCTCCTGATTTTTTTTGCTTCTGGTTCGCCTCCACATTCCAGATCCTTCCAAGCTTCTGCTTACACCTTTGTATGGCATTATCCACGGACTTCGGCGTCATGGAAAGCTCCTTTGCGATCTCCTTGTAACCCTTTCCCTGCAAAAGCAGTTCCATTACCCTTCCTTCCTTTTCGCTGAAAACATCCCTTGAGATCTGCTCAAAATCATCGATGAACTCATTGTCAAGGGCAACCTGTTCGGGATTGAAGGTATTTTCTGCTTCCAGCACATCCTGAAGCTTTGCCGGCCTTTCCTCGGAAAAATCCCTGTCCTCCAGCGCGGAGGAAAAAGAGACATAATTGTTCAGCGGCATATTTTTCTTGCTGTGATACTTGTTGATAGCGGTAAACATCTCCCGCTTGATACAGAGCACCGCGAAAGAATAAAAACTGCTGTTTCTGCCCTCCCGGTAATCACGCACTGCCTTGAACAGCCCGATCATGCCTTCCTGAACCAGATCCTCCTTGTCCGCGCCGATCAGATAATACTTGTCCGCAAGAGCGCGAACGGTTCCTTTGTATTTGTTTACAAGGTAATCCGACACTTCCACAGCGCCTTTTCTCATCTGCCCGATCAATGCCTCATCTGATTTTCCCTGAAACTCTGTATCGCCCATACAGCTTACATTCCCCTTTGACGAACAATTTCATATGCCAGCACGCCCGCTGCCACAGAGGCATTCAGGGAGTCGATATCTCCCTTCATCGGTATTGCCGCCGCAAAATCGCAGGCCTCCCGGACAAGACGGCTTACCCCCTGACCCTCGTTTCCGATCACAAGGCCAATGGGACCCTTCAGATCCAGATCATACATCCGCTGTCCTCCCATATCCGCGCAGACAAACCAAAGCCCCTGTTTTTTCAGTTCTTCTATGACCGCAGTCAGATTCGGGACCTTTGCCACAGGCGTATAGTTCAGCGCGCCGGCGCTCGTCTTTGCCACCACTGCCGTCAATCCCACTGCCCGCCGCTTGGGAATGACGACTCCATGGGCGCCGGCAAGATTTGCGGTACGGATAATGGCTCCCAGATTGTGCGGATCCTCGATCCCGTCCAGCAGGATGAGAAAGGGCGGCTCTCCCTTATCGGCAGCCTTCTGCAGAATATCCTCTATACGGGCGTAGGCGTAAGCCGCCGCCACCGCAATGACCCCCTGATGTCCGCCGTTCTCAGAAAGCCGGTCCAGCCTTTCTTTGGACACATACTGCACGAGAGTATCCTGTCTTCTGGCCTCTCTGAGAATGGAACGTACCGGCCCGTCCTGACAACCGTCCAGCACAAAGAGCCTGTCTATCGTTCTGCCTGCGCGGAACGCTTCCAGCACCGGGTTCCTTCCCTCGATCTTTGTCTCTTCTATCCTATTCGTCTCTTCCATCACTACAGACAGGAAAGCCCCGCCGCAATCAGCGCGAGCATCCTCTCATACTCCCCTTTCAGATAAAGATATCCCACAAGCGCTTCAAAGCCTGTGGCCTTTTTATAATCAGACACCGTCGCATTTTTGGCCATAGTGGCCATCTTTGCATTTCTTCCTCTTTTAAACACCTGCTCTTCCTCCGAGGAAAGAAGGGGAAGAATGCCGTCGGCCATCTGTGCCTGTGCGCCTGCCTTGACAAGCGCCGCGTATTATTCCCCCTCCGACGCGCAGGGTG
>CANQQN010000159.1 GCA_947625995.1 uncultured Lachnospiraceae bacterium | reverse complement strand
TCACCGCTACCACCACACTGCTTGGCAGGCTGGATTTCCACAACTTCACCATCCGCATCAACGACCGGCGGATGCTGAAAGCCATGGCGGCCTACAGCGGGTTCTCGCCGGAGCAGTACGATACGGTGTTCATCACGCTGGATAAAATGGATAAGATCGGCATGGACGGAGTGGCGGCTGAGCTTGCGGAAGAAGGTTTCGCGCAGGAGGCTGTTGAAAAGTATCTGGGGCTGTTTGAAAAGGTCACAAAAGACGTGGAAGGCGTCCGCCGGTGCAAAGAGACGCTGAAGGATGTACTGGATCCCCGGATTGCCGAGGATCTGGAGACTATCATCACCACCGTGGAGAGCGTGAAGTCCGCGGACTTCAAAATGGCCTTTGATCCCACCCTTGTGCGGGGCATGTCCTATTACACAGGACCGATCTTTGAGATCTCCATGGATGAGTTCGGCGGTTCGGTAGGCGGCGGCGGCCGCTACGATGAAATGATCGGGAAATTTACCGGAAACGATACCTGCGCCTGCGGCTTCTCCATCGGCTTTGAGCGGATTGTCATGCTTCTGCTGGAGCGGGGCTATCAGGTGCCCGGCGCCGGCGCGAAAAAGGCAATCCTTATAGAGAAGAAGCTTGCTCCCCATAAGATGGCGGAAGTGCTGAAGGATGCAAAAAGGGACCGGGAGGCAGGCGTGCAGGTGACGGTTGCCGTTATGAAGAAAAATAAAAAGTTCCAGAAGGAGCAGCTGGCGAAAGAAGGGTATACGGACATTCAGGAAGTATTCGCGGACTGAGCCGCCCTGAAAACAGGACAGGAAAAGAGCGATTGTCCGGCACAGATCGAAATTTGCTGCCGGAACCATAAAAAGGATTCAAAAAAGATAACATAGAAAGGCTTGATCAAAATGGCAGAGACAATGAAAGGTATGCACAGGACCCACCGCTGTACCGAGGTGACGGAGGCGCAGATCGGAACCACCGTTACGGTAATGGGCTGGGTGCAGAAGCGAAGAAATCTGGGAAGCTTGATATTTGTTGATCTGAGAGACCGTTCCGGCCTGCTGCAGATCGTATTTGACACGAAGGACATCGGTGAGGCAGGCTTTGAAAAGGCAGGCACTCTCCGCAGTGAATTCGTGGTGGGCATCACAGGAACGGTGACAGAGAGAGAGGGCGCGGTCAACGAGAACCTGAAGACCGGCCATCTGGAGGTGCGGGCAAAAGAGCTTCGTATCCTGTCGGAATCCCTGACGCCGCCCTTCCCCATTGAGGAGGACTCCCAGACCAAAGATGAACTGCGGCTGAAATACCGCTATCTGGATCTGCGCCGCCCCGATCTGCAGCGAAATCTGATGCTGAGAAGCCGGGTGGCTACAAAGGTGCGCGCCTATCTGACAGAGCAGGGATTTTTGGAGATCGAGACGCCCATCTTAAATAAGAGCACCCCGGAGGGAGCAAGGGATTATCTGGTGCCGAGCCGTATCCATCCCGGCAGCTTTTACGCGCTGCCCCAGTCTCCCCAGTTGTTCAAGCAGCTTCTCATGTGCTCCGGCTACGACAGGTATTTCCAGATCGCCAAATGCTTCCGGGACGAGGATCTGCGGGCGGACCGGCAGCCGGAATTTACCCAGATCGATATGGAGTTGTCTTTTGTGGACGAGGACGACGTGATCTCCGTGAACGAGGGCCTTCTGAAAGCGGTCTTTGCAGAGGTGGGCGTTGACGTACAGCTTCCCATCCAGCGGATGACCTATCAAGAAGCTATGGAGCGCTACGGCTCCGACAAACCGGACAACCGCTTCGGCATGGAGCTTGTAAATGTTTCCGATGTGGTGAAGGATTGCGGCTTCGGCGTGTTCTCCGGCGCCATCGCAAACGGCGGCAGTGTCCGGGGCATCAACGCCAACGGGCAGGGCGCCATGCCCCGCAAAAAGATCGACGCCCTTGTGGAGTTTGCCAAAGGCTTTGGGGCAAAGGGACTGGCCTACATGTGCATCAACGAGGACGGCTCTGTGAAATCCTCTTTTGCCAAATTCCTGACGGAAGCGGAGATCGGCGCACTTGTGGAAAAAATGGAAGGCAAACCGGGAGATCTGCTGCTCTTTGCCGCCGACAAGGATAAAATCGTCTTTGACGTGCTGGGCAATCTGCGCCTGCATCTGGCAAAGCAGCTTGACCTTCTGGATAAAAACGTATACAGCTTCCTCTGGATCACAGAATTTCCTTTGTTGGAGTGGTCTGAGGAGGAAAACCGGTTTGTGGCCATGCATCATCCTTTTACCATGCCTATGGAGGAAGATCTGGACAAGCTGGATACGGATCCCGGCGCCGTGCGGGCGAGGGCGTACGATATCGTGCTCAACGGTACGGAGCTTGGCGGCGGCAGCGTCAGGATCTATCAGGACGATGTGCAGGAAAAAATGTTTGAGGTGCTGGGCTTTACCAAGGAAGCCGCCTATGAGCAGTTTGGTTTTCTGCTGGACGCTTTTAAATATGGTGTACCGCCTCACGCCGGGCTTGCCTACGGCTTTGACCGGATGATCATGCTGATGGCGAAGGAAGACAGTATCCGGGAGGTGATCGCCTTCCCTAAGGTGAAGGACGCCTCCTGCCTGATGACAAACGCTCCGGATGCGGTAGACGAAAAGCAGCTTGCGGAGTTGCAGATCGCGGTACTGAAAGAAGAAACCGATTGATCTTTGGGAACGCCCATCCGAAAATGTAATGCAATGACCCTGTTCCATGGCATATGACGCCAGAAAGCGGGAATGGGGTCATTTTTTATACCAATTTTTTACAAAAAAACAAAAAAGATGTAACCTGCGCTGTAAAATTCCCTCTATATGGGTGAATTCGTCTTGTGGGGAAACAGGGGAGGTGAGACGATGGAAGACATGACTGCGATCTTGCAGGAAGATGAAAAGATCATACAGATGTATTTTTCTCGTGACCAGTCCGCCATTGCGCAGACTGAAAAAAAGTACGGTGTAAAGCTTTTTCACTATGCAGACAGTATCTTAAAAAACAGAGAGGATGCCGAAGAGTGTGTCAACGACACGTATCTGAAGACATGGGAGTCGATCCCTCCCAACCATCCCCGGTATTTTTTTGCTTATCTGGCAAAGATATGTCGACACCTTGCCTTCGGAAAGCTTGACTATAAACATGCGAAAAAAAGAGATGTTCGGCTTGTGGAGTTGACAGAGGAAATGGAGATGTGCATTCCGGGTTCTTATCAGGAACAGACGGTAGAGTTGGAAGAGCTTGGAAAGGTCATAGGCGAATTCTTAGAGACCTTGCCAAAGGAGAAACGTCTGATCTTTATGCGGAGATACTGGTATATGGATTCCATCGTTGAGATCGCCGCGCGTTTTCACTTCAGCGAGAGCAAAGTGAAGACCACCCTGTTTCGTACAAGAGAACGATTCAGAAAATACTTGGAAAAGGAGGGAATGTCGGTATGAACGGAAAAGATCTGCTGAAAGGGATGAGCTTTGTGGACGAATCCCTTGTAAAGGAAGCGGATGAAGAAAATCTGCACAAGAGATCCGGGATATCTGCTTTTGTTCCATGGCCAAGGCTTGCGGCGGCCTGCGCGGCGGTGGTCCTTGCGGCCGCGGGCGTGACCGCGCTGGCAGTGCATATGAAAAACAGCAATGAACCGGACAACCGGATCGTTTTGGCTACCGAAGATGTAATACCTCCTGCAACAGATAAGCCAATTGTCAACGACAGTACAGAAGATCCTTTGGAGACGGTGTCTCCGAAATCCTCCGGAGCGCCGGAAAAAACGGAGACCGGGCTTCCTTCCACAGCCATACCCGGCAACGGCACACCGGACAACGGAAATACGATCGCTCCGACTGCGGGGACAGGAGTCCCTTCCGGCGGACAGAACGGTACATCAAAGCATCCTGCCGGAAGCAGCGACGGGATCCGGAATTCTTCCGGCGAACAAAGCGGTACATCTCAATATCCTGCCGAAAGCAGCGACGAGATCCGGAATCCTTCCGGCGGACAAAGCGGTACATCCCAACATCCTGACGGAGGTAATGACGCGATCCAGAGTCCTTCGAGTGGAAACGGTCTCACGCCTCCGGTACTGAAAACGCCGGAGCCGGCCCATACAAAAGACCCGGAAAAACGGCCCGACGATTCGGATACCGATACGCAGAACCACGGGACAGATCAGAACAGGCCAAAGCCTACAGTGCCGCCACGGCCGGACGGGGACGATTATTTTGTATGGGCGAATGGGGAAGAAAAGGATCCCACGATGCCACCTGACAGGCCGGGAACTGACCTGACGATTCCGGAAGAACCGACGTCAGAACCATGGGAAGGGCCGCCGTCATCAGAACCATGGGAAGGACCACCGTCATCAGAACCATGGGAAGGACCAACATTAGAACCATGCGCAAGTGCGGAACCAAATCCGACGCCCAGTCCGACGCCAAGACCGACGCCCAGTCCGACACCAAGCCCGACGCCAAGCCCGACGCCGAGCCCGACACCAAGCCCGACACCGATTCCAA
>CANQQN010000158.1 GCA_947625995.1 uncultured Lachnospiraceae bacterium | reverse complement strand
CAGGCGCTTGTTGACAGTGTTTTTTGAAAAACGTATACTAAGACCAGTAAGAAAAAGGAAGTGCCGGAATATGAAGATCATAGATCTGCACTGTGACACCATCAGCCGTCTGGAGGAAAGCGGACAGGAAGAAACCCTTGCCGGAAACTCTTTTCATGTGGATCTGAACAAGCTTGAAGAGGGCGGCTATCTGCTCCAGACTTTTGCTATGTTTGTAGACAAAGCGCGTTATCCGGACGCCTATGGCCGGTGCCGCCGTCTGCTGGCCCGGTTTGAAAAAGAGATGGAGCAGAACAAAGACCGCATCGGACCGGTAAAAACATACGGCAGTCTTCTGAAAAATGAAGCCGGTGGCCGGCTGTCCGCGCTTTTATCCATTGAAGAAGGCGCAGTGTGTCAGGCTGATATCTCCAAGCCGGGCGAATTTTATGACCGTGGTGTGCGGATGATGACGCTTACATGGAATTATAAAAACGGGCTGGCATACCCGAACCATCTGCCGGAGTATGAAAGAGGATGCGCCGTCATGGAGCCCGACAGGGAAAACGGACTGACGGAGACAGGTATTTTATTTGTGGAGGAAATGGAGCGGCTGTCCATGATCATCGATTTGTCCCATTTGGGGGATAAAGGGATCCAAGATGTGCTTGCCCATACCAAGGGGCCTGTGATAGCCAGCCATTCTAATGCGAGAGCCCTTTGCGGCCATGTGCGCAATCTTCCGGATGATCTGATCCGCCGGATCGCGGACCGGGGCGGCGTTATCGGCGTCAATTTTTATCCTGCGTTTCTTTGCGGGGCCTGTGCCGGCAGGGAGCCGGAGAGTAAGATCGACGGCATCATTTCTCACATGAAGCATTTGGTCCGGGTGGGAGGAATCGGTTGTGTGGCTCTCGGAACGGATTTTGACGGAATGACAGGAAATCTGGAGATAGCAGACGCTTCCATGATGCAGAGGCTGCCGGAGGAAATGGAGCGGCAGGGCTTTTCCCATACGGAAACGGAGAAGATCTGTTATCAAAATGCAAGGAGGCTGTTGCGGGAAATGCTTCCCGCTTAAAGGGTTGCAGGCATAACCCCTTTGTTTTGCGCATATAATGGAGCGTGAAGAAAAGGAGGGGTGATTCTTGGAACTGCTGAAAAAGAATATTCACATGAATCGCCGGAAAGGGCGCACAGTCAGCCAGATGAATCTGGATGAGGATCAGAATGTACCGGACAACAAAGCGGACATTGAGAAGATCATTCAGGAAAAAAGTGAAGTGCAGGTAGAAGAAGTACGTCCTGCGCAGGATCATGTAACAGTAAGAGGGGCCCTCATCTACGACTTGTTATATATGGATAATGAACAGGACCATCGGATACACAGTATGCGGGGAAAGGTTTATTTTGAGGAAGTCGTCCATATTGACGGAATGTCCGATCAGGATAATGTATGTGTGGAGTGGGAGCACGAGGCGCCCCATATAACCATTATCAATTCCAGAAAGATAAATTTCCGTACCCTGCTGACCTTGACAGTATCTCTGGAAGAAATCTATGACGAGGAGGCGACCGTGGATCTTTCGGACGCCCCCAACGTGCAGAAGCGAAGCAAAAATATTCCGCTCCTGCAGATGAAGGTGGGCAAGAAGGACATTATGCGCGTACGGAACCAGTGGCAGATCCCCTCTGATAAGGAAAATGTGGAAGAAGTGCTGTTCTACACCATTACGCCAAAGGGAATCCGTATTGCCGCGGGAGACGACCGGCTGTCAGCTTCGGGAGAATTGCTGGTATTTTTGCTTTATATGCCGGAGGGAGAGAAGAAAATTCCCCAGTGGCTGGAATACAGCGTACATTTTGAAGACGCCGTGGACTGCAGCGGCGCGCAGGAAGGCATGGTGGGCGACATTCACTGGGAGATGGGCACGAAGGAACTGGAGATCAAACCGGACAGTGACGGAGAACAGCGTGTGATTTCCGTGGAATGTGTGCTGGAATTGTCTGTAAAGCTGTATGAAGAAGAAAATGTGCAGAATATCGTCGATATGTATGCTACAGACAGAGAATTGATCCCGGAAGTAAAACAGGTTCCCTTTACCACGCTTTTGGTAAAAAATGAATCCAAGTGCCGCACCGCCAAGCGGATGAAGGTAACGGACAGTCAGGCAAGGGTATTGCAGATCTGCCACAGCGAGGGAACGGTGAAAACCGAGCACACGGAGACTGTGGAAAACGGCATCAAGGCAGACGGCACGCTCTCGGTACAGCTGCTGTACATTACGGCGGATGACGCGCAGCCCTTTAGGCTTGCAAAGGGAACCATTCCCTTTTCCCATGTGATCGACGCTCCGGGGATCACCGACACATGTACATACCATATTTATCCGGTACTGGAACAGTTGTCCGCAAATATGATCGACAGCGAAGAAATGGAGATCAAGGCTGTCATCAGTATGGACACCATTGTTTTTGATAAGCGGCCGGAGCAGGTGATCCGGTCTGTCTCGGAGGAACCGCTGAATTTTGAGAAGCTGCAGGATCTGCCCGGAATCGTAGGCTATGTAACGCGAAAAGGGGATGTCCTCTGGGATATCGCAAAGAAATATTACACCACCGCGGAAGCGCTGATGGAGATCAACGGGCTTTCCGAGGAGCAGTTGAAGCCCGGACAGCAGCTTGTGATCTTAAAGTCCGTGACGGCGGCGGACGCCGGCGCGTAAGGATAGGCTGTCTGCCGGCATGGAAGCGTATCTTACAAAAAAGAGAAATGGAGCAGAAAGACGATGATACAGACGATAGGGCAAAAGGCAATGGCCAAAGTAAATCTGGGACTGGATGTACTCCGAAAGCGGGAGGACGGTTATCATGATGTGCGCATGATCATGCAGACGGTGGATCTGTATGACCGTATTGAGATCGCCCGCAGCAAGGAGCCCGGTATCTCCCTTGAAACAAACCTTCCTTATCTGCCCGTGGACGGAACGAATCTTGCTTATAAGGCGGCAAAGCTTTTTCTGGAAGAATTCCATATCGAGGAGGGCATAAAGCTGCGTCTGGAAAAACATATTCCTGTGGCGGCGGGCATGGCTGGCGGCAGCAGTGACGCCGCCGCTGTGCTGGTTGGGATCAACCGGATGTTTTCTCTGGGACTTTCCCAAAAGGAACTGGCAAAGCGCGGCGCTTTCCTCGGCGCTGACATTCCTTATTGCATCATGGGAGGCACGGCGCTTGCGGAGGGGATCGGAGATGCGCTGACGCCGCTGCCGCCTATGCCGGACTGTTATATCCTGATTGCGAAGCCCGGTTTTGGAGTTTCCACAAAGTTTGTGTATGAGAATCTGCATGCGGAGACCATCACAGAGCATCCCGATATTGACGGTATGATGGAAGCCCTTCGCCAAAAGGATCTGTACAGGGTGGCGGAGAAAATGGAAAATGTGCTGGAGCGCGTTACGATTCCCGCATATCCGGTGATCGGGGAACTGAAAGAACTGATGAAGAAAAAAGGCGCGCTGAATGCGTTGATGAGCGGAAGCGGCCCGACGGTGTTTGGCGTGTTCGACGATGAAGGAAAAGCAAAAGAGGCCGGAGCCTGCGTGAAAAAAAGCGCGCTGGCAAAGCAGGTTTATTTAAAGAAACCTTTCTGCCCCGAAAGCCGTATCTCATGACGGATGTTTAATTCCGGTGTTTTCTGTCAATCCTTTTTGTGAAAGGATGTGCAGAAAATGAAACGAATGGCAGGAATCTGGCTGCTTTGCCTGTGCTGTCTCTTCTCTTTCAGGCCTTCCGCGGCTTGGTGGAGCCTTCTCTATCCCCAGTCTGTGTACGACGCGGGGGCGCAGGAGGAAGGTCAGGTACAGATAAAGTGGAAGCTGGCAGAATGGATTGCAAAGTGGTTTTAGACAAGTTCTGTAAATATACTTGAAAGTTTAGGGTAAACAGGATAATATAATAGCAAAACAAACAGATAAAGAGGTAGTTATGGGAGAGAGCAACATACGTTCAGGCAGAAAACAGGCTCCTATCGGTGTATTTGATTCCGGCGTGGGAGGGCTTACGGTAGCCCGGGAGATCATGCGTCAGATTCCCGGGGAGCCTATCGTATATTTTGGCGATACTGCCAGAGTGCCTTACGGCAGCAAGTCAAAGGCAACGATCATCAGATATTCCAGACAGATCATACGGTTTCTGAAGACGCAGGATGTAAAGGCCATTGTGATTGCCTGTAATACGGCCAGCGCTTATGCGTTGGACGAAGTGCGGAAGGAACTGGATATTCCCATCATCGGCGTTGTGCGCCCCGGCGCGAAGGTGGCCGGTGAGGTTACGAGAAACGGGAAGATCGGGGTGATCGGTACCGAAGGCACCATACATAGCCAGTTGTATACCAAGGTGATCCGGGAGAGCCACCCCTCTCATCAGGTGTTCGGGAAGGCCTGCCCGCTGTTTGTGCCCCTTGTGGAAGAGCAATGGCTGAAGGATCCTGTGACAGAGGAGGTCGCCCGCAGATATTTAAAGGAACTGCAGGATCTGGGGATCGATACGCTGATACTGGGC
>CANQQN010000157.1 GCA_947625995.1 uncultured Lachnospiraceae bacterium | reverse complement strand
AAGATCAGAAATACCGTATCTTTTTCCAGATCGATGTCCGGCAGTTTTCCCGTCATATAATAATCATCGCCGCCGTCTTTTTTGTAAAAATTCGTGATGATGTTGTTGCCGTACAAAAGCTCCAGCGTGCCCGTACCCGTGGAGGGAAGCCGGCTTCCCTCCCGCAAAGGGATATCCATGGCCGATAAGCCCTCCGGCGGCACCGCCCGCAGTTCCCCGTAAGCCAAATACTGCCCTTTTAAAAGCATCGCGGAGACCGTAAGGGTGGGCCATACAGATCTGGCGTGTTCTAATTTTTTCAGTTCCTCCACCGTCCCGTCGGTGAGATATTTGGGCTCCTCTTTGCCGGACGCGCCCGCGCCGGAATCCATATAGGGCATGTAAACATCTTCGTCCGATGACATGACTGTGATCGTGGTAAGTCCGCCCATCTGATCGATCTCGTCATAAATGGATTTCTGCATGCCCATGCCCAGAGAGATCATGACCACAATGGAAGTGGTGCCGATGATCACGCCGAGAACGGTAAGAAAGGTTCTGAGCTTTCTGCGCTTTAAATTACCCGCGCTCATCCTCAGAAGGTCTGTCAGGCTCATTCATCAATTCCTCCTCGTCCATCATAAGGCTCAGTTCCTGTTTTTTCTTCTTTCTCCGTCTTACCAGAATGATAACCACGATCAGCAGGACTGCCCCGCCCAGAATGATCCATCCGACAGAGATCCCGCCGGACTGCTCTTCAGGCTCCGTATCGCCGTTCATCATATCTTCAGTCTCTTCATAAAGGAGCTCCTCTACCGTCAGATCAATCTCCTTCTGTGTTTCTGTAACTCTGCCCGATTCGTCCTCGTAGCTTAAGGTCATCTTCACCTTTCCTTCCCCCGTTGTGGCGGAAGCGCCGGTGAGCATGGCGTCGATGGACGCGCTCTGTCCCATATCCACATTGCCCAGAAACACCTCCTGCGTTTCGATATCATCTCCCTCAAAAAGCGCCCTTACATTGTAAAGCTTTACCTTTCCCAGATTATAGAGGCTGCAGGTCACGTTTGCCTCGCCGCCAACCTCAATGGTTTCCGGCATCACTTCAAATTTACTGAATTCAAATCTGGGCTCCTGCTTCACGGGAATGGAAACACTGGAGCTTCCCTCAATCTGACTCGCCTTGTCGTCCTCATAAACCATCGTCAGATTGATCTCATAGGGCTTCTGCACCAGATCCGCCTTCGCGTTCAGTTGAATGGAAATATCTGCCGTGCCGTTTGCCCCGATGCTGTCCAAATAAATGGAATTGGAACCGGAGGTGGGCAGAAACGCCGGAGACGCCGTCTCGTTATCGCCGCTGACCGGCGCCGCAAGTTCAAAGAGCAGATTGGAAACCTTCACTTTTTTGGATGTATTTTTCAAATGAATAATCAGCTTAAAATCGCTGCCGGCCTTCACCTCGGCGGGATCCGTTGAAAATCCTGTGACGATCACCCGGGGCACGGACGCGACGCCCTCGCTGCCGCCTGAGGAAAGCTGGCCCGCTACATTGTCAAAGCCGCCCGCGTCCGACAGCAAAGGATCCTGAAGATTCAGATCTGCCTGTTCTTCCCAACCTGTGGGATTCTGCGTATCGCCGCCTGTCTGGGTATCCGAAAGGCCGCCGTTGTCTTCCATATTCTGGCTGCCGCCGCTTCCGAGGCTGTTATCACCGGGAGAACCCTGATCGCCGCCGGGATTGCTTTCCTCATCCTTTCCGGGCGTACTCTCCGCCGGTTTTTCCTTAATGTTCACATAATAAGCCCGCTGTCCGGCAAGGATCTCCTCTCCGGCTTCATTGGAGGCGCCGATCTCAAAGGTGACCACATGGCGGCCTGCGTCCGCGTCTTCTCTGGCTATAAAAGTAAACTGAATGGTTTTCTTTTCACCGGACTTTAATTCCGGAACCGACTCCACATAAGACTGATACTCCGTCTCAAAAGGCCAGTCATTGGACGTTTCCCCAAGCTTCGGCCGGACCGTGACGTTTTTCAGGGCCGTAACCCCGTCGTTTTCGACCTCAAGGACAAACTCTTTTTTCTCTCCGGCCACATAGACCGGCACCTTGTTTTCCGGCGTACCGATATGTAGGGAAATCTCCTGTTTGGTCTGCCCGCCGCTGTCTGCGGAAGCGTTCCCAAAGACTCCTTTCTCTTTCAGCAAACCGTCCGCCGCCTGCGCGCGGATGCTTCCCGGCATGGCCCCGTTTCCTGACAAGAAACCGCCCGGCAGCAGGTTCCCTCCCAGCAAAAGGACTGCTGTCAGAGCTGCTCCCAATCTCCACTTAACCGACTTCCTCATGATCGTTTCCTCCCTCAATCTGTGTGATCTCTCCGTCTCTGATATGGATCCTGCGATCCGCGTACCCGGCAAGGTAGTCATCGTGGGTGACCATCACCAGCGTCATTTTTTTCTCCCGGACGATCTTCTGCATCAACCTCAAAACCTCCTCAGAGGTACGGGAATCCAGATTGCCGGTCGGCTCGTCTGCAAAAATAATCTCCGGTCCCGCCACAAGGGCTCTCGCGATGCCCACCCGCTGCTGCTGTCCACCGGACATCTGCGTGGGCAGATGCTTCTGATGAGTAGACAGATTTACCAGAGAAAGCGTCTGCGCCGCCTTTTTCATCCGGACTGCCCGCGGCTCCCCGCGAAAGCTTAGGGGAAGCGCCACATTTTCCAAAGCGTTCAGCGTTCCGATCAAATGATATGCCTGAAAGATAAAACCCACATGTTCCCTGCGGAATTTTACAAGCTGTTCCTCGTTCATCTTTTCAATGTGAGTGCCGCAAAGGACGATCTCTCCTCTCGTAGGCTTCTCAAGCCCTGCCAGCATATTCAGCAGAGTAGACTTTCCGCTGCCGGAAGGTCCCACGATGGCACAAAATTCTCCCTTCTCCACTTCCAGAGAGACATTTTCCAGCGCCCGGACGATCTCATCTCCTACCTTGTATCTCTTATACAGATTTCTGATTTTTATTATTTTTGGCATGATACCCTCGCACGATCCGACTGTTTTTTTCATTGTATCATTAATATATTAACAAACTCTAAACAGCTTCTGAATTTTTTATACGGTTTTTAAATTATAAAAGATCACCGGAATCTGAACCTCTCTCTGCATAAAAGAAATCATTGATTATTTTCTCTCGGAACTATATAATGGAGATGTAGTTTTGAATACAATATCAAAAAGATGAGCCATGAATCCATGAAACATAATGTAAAGCACAAAAACACGAAAAAGGGAGAACCGCAGGTTCCCCAGACTCCAAAAGCATATTCTCCTACCGTCCTTGAACTGACCAGCGACCGGCTGCTGGCGGATACAAAGGACACCGAGCAGCGGTTAAACGGCTATTATGTCCGGCTGGTGGACGAGGAGTTTACAGAGGCGCTGGAATCGGATGTGGAAAACGAGATCCATTCTTTAAAGAAGACCTCCTCCAATCTTCTCAAAAGCTATCAGCACATCGCCCTGATGGAGGACGAAGTATCCGCCCGGTTAAAGGACGTTAAAAAAAGCCGCCGCAAGAAAAAACTGATTCCCGCGGCGCCGGCCAACGCCTATATTGACCGCGCGGAACAAAAAGCCAAGCATTTCGCCCAGGGGATCAATCTGTATAAGCTCCTGCTGGTCTGCTTTGTGGGAAGCTTTGTGGGCGTTGTCATTGAGCTTTTGTGGTGTATGGCAAGATACGGACGATTTGAAAGCCGCTCCGGTCTGGTCTACGGTCCTTTCAACTTGCTCTACGGCGCAGGCGCGGTGCTTTTAACAGTAACACTCTACCGCTTCAGAAACAGAGGCAGCTGGGTATCCTTCGTCGGCGGCATGATCGCGGGCAGCGTTCTGGAATATGTCTGCTCTTGGGGGCAGGAACTGGTCTTAGGCTCCCGGTCATGGGATTACAGCGACATGCCTTTTAACCTGAACGGACGGATCTGCCTTTTGTACGGCTTTTTCTGGGGCTTTCTCGGCGTATTCTGGATCAAGAATATTTATCCGAGAATGGCAAGCGCCATCCTGAAGCTGCCCAATAGGGCAGGCAAAATACTGACTTGGGCGTTTACGGTCTTTTTTGCCGTCAACATCATCATGACCGGCCTGTCCCTGTACCGCTGGAGCGAGCGCGTCGACGGGCAGCCTGCTTCAAACGGCGTCGAACAGATCCTTGACGCCCGTTTCCCCGACGAGCGAATGCAGCGGATATTTCCCAATATGGTCTTCGGAGACGATTACGCCGCCGGTTATCCAAGAAACTAAACCTGTCTTACCTATGGGCCGGCAGACTCTGCCGGTCTTTTTTTGCGCCCTTGGGCCAACGCATATTCTGCCCGTCCATCTTCATATGATGTGGCATGAAGAATAAATATATCACCTCAATCCTTTTACTTACTCTGGTCATTTCTCTTGTGTTTTCCGGCTGCACCCTCAAAAATATGAATGCGAGCAAGGCCGCGAACGCAGATTTTGACAAATTCACCGACAGGCTGTTTGTAAAGGAAGTCTCGGGCAACACCGTCAATCTTCATTACACCGTGGCCAATCCGGAAAATTACGG
>CANQQN010000156.1 GCA_947625995.1 uncultured Lachnospiraceae bacterium | reverse complement strand
GATGAAGATCAATGAACGCTGGGAGGAACTGAAGGAAGAAAGCAACAGAAATATCCAGAGTGAGGAAGGGATCCAAAGGAGGCAGATCCGGTCGATCCAGACGGAAGGGCACTTTGGGGATATCAAAGAGAATGAAAACTTCCGGAGGTTCTATTACCGTTCAAGGGAAAAAGTATATAAAGAGTTCATGCTGTATGCGATAGGCCGGAACATCATGAAATACCATCGGTTTATGCATGATGAAATTGAAAGATACGAAGGGAAAAAGGAGCAGGAGGCAGTATAGGCAGAGGAGCGCTCCGAAAAAAACAGACAAGGGTTATTTGCGCCCTAAAACAGGGGAAAAGAAACAGAGGAGACGATTCCGCAAAGAAATCCGGCTGTAAAAAAGCCTGAATCCTGCGGGATCGTCTTCTCTTTGTTTATCAGGAGTTAAAAATCGGTATTAACCGACAGCCCCTTCCATATTTCTAGCATTTCACTTGGCTGATTCAGCCATCAGGTTTTCTTTCATCTGCTCCGTCTTTTTTATAAAACCCTCACAAAATGCAAACTCTTTTTCATCGGAAAAAAGCTGCAGAAACTGGATGATTTTTTCATAAACGTGTTTCTTTTCAGAAGCCGATTCAGTGTCTGCCGCTTCCTTATGCAGTAGCCGGTACAGGACATGGACGGCGCCGGTCATATCCTGTTTTAGATCTGCAGATCCGTAATTTTCCAAAATAGAAAACGCGACATTTTCTCTGGAATGCCACAGGCTTGGGAGCTTTTGTACCCAGTCTGTGGCGTTGATGTTGTCTCCTGACAACTGATAACAAACGGCGATGTTACGGATGCAGAAGCATTGTTCGTTCAGATCGGCACTGAGGGCATAGAGACGTCTGGAAAGCTTGACAGATTCGTGAAAGTAATGAATCCGATGTTCATCCGTGCAATAAAATCCCATGAGATAGCTGTCCCGTATGGCACAGTCCAGAACCTCCCTGTCGTTCGGAAAGTGTTCATAAAGCTGCCGGGAAATATGGTATGCGTTGGCAAACTCTTTTTTATCATGGGCTTTTTCTCGTTTTTGAAATTCCTGTTCTTTTTGTTTTGCCGTCTGTTGAAAATCCGCTCCAAGCAATTGATCGGTAGTTACTTCGTAAAGTGAAGCGATCTCCGGCAGAAGAAAAAGATCCGGAAAAGAACTGTTATTTTCCCATCGGGACACGGACTGGGGTGTGACGCGGAAAAAATCCGCTGCCTTTTCCTGTGTAAAGCCCTTTTGCAGTCTGAGCGCGCGAAGATTATCACCAAAGTTAAAAGTCATAAAATTCCTCCGTTCCGGCCGGGTTTAGATGCAGTCTGATGCCGGCCTTTTGTAAGCAGTACTGACAGGTTTACGGCTTTATCATAACCCATACGAAATGGGAGTTCCATATCGAAAAACAGAATGGGACTTACAGAATGCGAGAGAAAGAAAAGTTTTCCTATAATTCTCTGAGGAAAAAGTTGTAAAGCGGATAATCATCGGGTATAATAAAAGTGAAAAACATAATTACAAAAATATTTTTCTGCGAGAGGAGGAGAGAAAATGCTGTATGATTTCCTGAGAGAAACCTATGGTGAGAATAAACCGATTTTTGTCGCGGATATTCAATATAAAAGAATGTCAATAAATTCTATCCGACAGCAGGTGAAGAAAATGACCGATGCAGGATTGCTGAAGAGATACGATACCGGTATTTATTTTATTCCTAAGAAATCTATTTTTAAATCCGGCTCTCAACTTTCAAGGGATCAGGTGATAGAAGAAAAATATTTAAAAAAAGATGGCAAGAGATGCGGCTATATTTCCGGAGTGATGTTTGCAAATCAGTTAGGGCTTACAACGCAGATGCCTGCTGTTTGCGAAGTGGTTACTAACAAAGCGACAAATGATTACAGAAAAGTCACGCTTGCGTCTTCGCCGTTAATCCTGAGGAAACCGAGGGTACAGGTTACAGATAGTAATTTTCGCTTGCTTCAATTGTTGGATCTGTTGAAAGATATTGATTTTTTTGCTGAAAAGGGTAAAAAAGAACAATTAAAGCGGATTATGACATATATGAAAGAATATGAGATCCGGTTTGGAGATCTGGACGCTTATTTGCCGTATTACCCAGACAAGATTTACAAAAATATGTATGAAATGAGGATGTTAAAGAGTGTATCTGCATGAGGACAAAGAACAATTTAAAGAAGCTGTAAATCTTGCGGTTTATAAGAGTGGACTTGAGCCGGAGGTTATAGAAAAAGATTATTATGTGACGATGGTATTAAAAAAACTGTCCGAAAGATTTGATTTTTCTGTATTTAAAGGCGGAACATCACTCCAAAAGTGTCATCGGATCATATGCAGGTTTTCCGAGGATATTGATATAACAATTGAACATATATTGTCACAGAGGCAGAAAAGGGATTTAAAATATGGCGTGATCAGTATTGCTGCTGATCTGGGGATGACAGTCTCTAATATTGATAGTATCAAAAGCCGAAGAGATTACAATTGTTACGAGTTGTCGTATGAATCGATACTTGACAAAATAGCTGGCATTGTGCAGTCGTCGGTACTGTTGGAAACATCTTTTTCAGAAATCGCATTTCCTGTAATTACATTACCTGTTCACAGTTACATAGGAGATTTGTTTGAAAAAGAAGCCCCAAAAGCGATGGAACAGTATGATCTTTCTATATTCTCAATGAAGGTGCAAGACATAGATAGAACGTTGATCGATAAAGTTTTTGCAATCTGTGATTATTATCTGAAAAGAGATATTAAAAAACATTCCAGACATATTTATGATATTTATAAATTGCTTCAGGTAGTTCCGCAGGATAGAAAATTTCAGTCATTGATAAAAGAAGTACGGGCACTTCGGGCAAAAACGAATATCTGCCCGGCTGCAATGCCGGGTGTGGATGTGACTGCGCTGTTATACAAAATTGTTGAAGAAGATATTTATAAAGAGGACTATCATGTACTTACTGCCAGACTACTTGAAGAAAAAGTTTCTTATGAAGAAGCGATTGCTTCAATAAAAGATATTGCGGACAGCGGTATATTTGACGAATGATAAAAGCTCCTTTTCACACAAAAATGTGAAAGGGAGCTTATGTCAGGCAGTCCGTTCAGTCTTTTCAGTTTTGCCACCGCACCGTCCGCATACGGTCGATGACCGCCAGCAGTTCCTGCTTTCTCGGCATTTCCAAGAACCGTCCGCAGGAAGTAAAATAGCCGGAATAAAAACTGTCCAGTCCTTCTTTTTCAATTCTTTCATACAGTTTTGCAACCGCTTTTTCCAGATCTATGATCTCGTCTGTGTTTTCGTTTTCCAGACAGCGCAACATAAATCCGAGAGCCGTGGCCTGGGGCAGGGAGATCAGGCCGTGAAGTCCCCGCAGGTCCACGGCTTCATTTCCCATAAGGAGAAATCCCGTCTCTGAGATCTCCAGTTTTTCCGCGCCGCTGCCTTCCGGATATGGCGTGAAGCCTTCTCCTCGCAGCCTGCGGCTCTGTTCCCAGCCTGCAGGTTCGATTTCACCTGTTTTTTTCTGCCCGCAAAGGGACCTCGCTGTTTTGGTCACATTCCGGATGTGAAAATCCTCCATCAGATAGACATGGTCCGCCACAGAGAGATATTCGCCGCTGCCGCCGATCACAAGGATCGTAGAAACGCCCCGGCGGATGTATAATTCTCGCACACGATCCGTAAATGGTGTCACAGGCTCCTTTTGGATCAGCTTTTTCATGATTTTGTCCCGGATCATAAAATTTGCGGCGCTGCTGTCCTCGTCGATCATAAGAACTTTTGCCCCATAGCTGACCGCCTCCATGATATTGGCTGCCTGAGAGGTGCTGCCGGAGGCATGATCCGTGGAAAAATCGGTTGCTTCGCCGCCTTGTATCCAACGGATGAACGGCGAGATATTGATATTTTTTACGCATCTGCCTTCTTCAGTGGAAATCTTCATTCCGCTGTCATCGGTGATACAAAGCTCTCTGCCGTCTTTTAACACGTGGTTGTAAGTTCCTGCGGAAATTCCTTCCAACAGGGTGGATTTTCCGGAATAACCGCCTCCGGTGATCACGGAAACGCCCCGGCGAATGCCCATGCCTTTGATGCCGCAGATCTGGATCTCATCCTCCGGCGGCGCCTGAAACGGCACTGCCCCCTTTAACGGAAGCTCTGTTCCTTTTTTGCGGGGAATAACGCTGCCGTTGGCCACAAAAGCACAATATGCGCTGTTTTTTAGCCAATCCCGTATTTCTTTCTGTTTTTTCTCAAGGGCGGCTGCCTCCTTACACGCCTGTTGGTCAAACTGCCCAACAAACTGTTTTATGGCGTCCGGCAGGTCCTTGCAGAGCATTCTCCTTGCTTTTTTTACATTTTTAGCGGGAAGCTGTACCTGAATCCGTATACAGAGGCATTGGCGTAGGGGACGGTTTTTCCCCTGCTCCCGTAGATATACCTTGTTTCCGCCGCCGTTTTCATAATCCTTTTGGGGGCACATGGCAAAATACGCGCTGTTTCCTGCGATCACTTTTCCCGTCGGTCTGTATAGCTCATAA